>JBDSAN010000049.1:0-3915 GCA_039922115.1 Jatrophihabitantaceae bacterium | reverse complement strand
GCGCCTGGGCGCCGTCCACCAAAGCCTGTTCCGGACGCGGGTGCACGTCGACCATCACCCCATCGGCGCCGGCGGCGATGCCGGCTCGGGCCAGTGGCACCACCAGATCGCGCCGGCCGGCCGCGTGCGAGGGGTCAACGATCAATGGCAGGTGTGACATCGCCTGCATCATCGGCACCGCCGAGACGTCGAACATGTTGCGAATGGACGGCTCGTAGCTGCGAATGCCACGCTCACACAGCACGATGTCGAGGTTGCCGCGCTGGGCCACGTACTCAGCGGCCATCAGCCATTCCTCGTAGGTGGCCGACAGTCCCCGCTTGATCATGACCGGCTTGCCGATCCCGCCGACGGCCTGCAGCAGCCCGAAGTTCTGCATGTTCCGGGTGCCGATCTGCAGCATGTCGGCGTACTCGGCGACGTCGTCGACGTCATTGATGTCGAGCACCTCGGTGACGATCGGCATCCCGGTCTCGTCCCGGACGTCGGCAAGAATCTTCAATCCCTGCAAGGCTAAACCCTGAAAGGCGTACGGTGAGCTGCGCGGCTTGTAGGCGCCCCCGCGCAGCAGCGTGGCGCCGGCCCGCTTGGCCAGCAGGGCCGATTCCAGGGTCTGGTCCGGGGTTTCCACCGCGCACGGCCCGGCGATCAGGGTGAAGGTGTCCGGTCCGATCGGCACGCCACCGACCCGGACCGTGGTGCGCTTGGTGTGGTTGTCAGCGGCGACCAGCTTGTAGGGCGCGGTGATCCGCTTGGCATCAGCGACCCCGGGCTGCCCGATCACGTCCAGCGTTTCCAGCACTGCTTCGGACCCGACCACGCCGATGATGGTGCGGGTGACCCCCCGGCTGACGAAGGCCTGGCCGCCGTGGGTGCGGATATGCATGACAACCGCGTCGATATCGGACTGGGTCGCGGCAGGAGCCATCACTATCACCATGCCGCTAACGGTATCCGGCTTTGGCTGGCCGCGGGCTACTCAGGCGTGCCGTCGGCCGGAAACGCCCGGTTCAGACGACGGTGAGCACGACCTCGGAGCCGGCCGGAACCTGCTGGCCGGCTTTCGGGTCCATCCCGACCACCTTGTTGAGAAAACCACCGAAGGCCTTCTTGATCCGCACCTTCAGGTGCAACGCCTCCAGGGTGGACCGCGCGTCGTCGGCGTTGGTGCCGTTCGGGATCTGCGGCAGCGTGACCACCGGCGGCCCCTGGGAGATGACCAGTCGGACCGTGCTGAACTTCGGCACGGTGGCGTTCGCCGGTGGATCCTGGCTGATCACTGATCCGTCCGGGACGGTGCTGGAATAGTCCTGACCCAGGCTCGTCGACAGGCCGGCCTGGCTGAGCTGGGACTGCGCGTCATTCTGGGACTTGTTCTTCACATCGGGCACCGTGACCGGCGGCGGCCCGGCCGAGACGTAGACGTTGACCACGGCGTTTCGACGCACCTGGGCATCGGCTGCCGGGTCAGTCCGGATTACCGAGCCAGCGGCCACCTTGCCGGTCGGGTCGGCGACATCCTTGCGGTTCAGCTGGATCGGCATGCCGGCGAAGGCCTGCTGCGCCTGGTCGTAGCTCTTGCCGTTCACCTGCGGGATCAGGTAGCGCTCGGCGCCCTTGGAAATCACCAGTTGCACGCTCCGCCCGCCCAGCAGGTGCGCGCCGGCCGCCGGGTGGGTACCGACCACCAGGCCGGTCGGGGCGCTCTCGGAGTAGGCCCGGTCCACCACCGGATTGATCTGGAAGCCGTCGCTGCGCAACTGCTGGATCGCTGCCGATTCGGCCTGACCGGACACGTTCGGCACCTGGTGATAGCGCCCGACGGCCAGGTACCAGGCGCCGTAGCCGGTAAGCAGGCCGAGCAGCAGGATGATCAGCATCACCAGCAGGGTGCGCCGGCGGGCCCGCTGCTGCCTGGTCGGCGGCCGCCGGCCCGCTCGGGAGCTGGTGGCCGGCTCAGCGGCTGCGTGCGCGGCGGTTGTTCGGTGCTGAATCGCGGTGTGCTGGTTGGGCTGGCCGCGCACCGCCCCGTGGGTAGGCGCGGTGGGCGCTTCGGCGCGCGGGCCGCGCGCCGCGACTGGCGGGATCGAGGGATGCTCGGCGCGCGGTACCCGGGCAATCTGCTGGGTGTCGTCCAGGTCGGGGGACCGGTGCCGGGGTGGCACGCCGACCACCGGCAGGCCGAGATCGACCCGGGCGTCGTGCAGTTCGGCCAGCATCGCCCCGGCGTCCAGGGGACGTCCGGACGGTTCGCGGCTGGTTGCCCGCAGCACGATCTCGTCCAGCTGGGCGGGGATGCCGGGCCGCCGGCTGGACGGCGGCGGGACGTCGGAGTTCACATGCTGGTAGGCGACCGCCATCGCGCTGTCGCCGAGGTAGGGCGCCGATCCGGTGAGCAGTTCGAACAGCATCACTCCGGCTGAGTACACGTCCGAGCGGGCGTCGGCCGAGCCACGCGAGATCTGCTCCGGCGGGCAGTAGGCGACGGTGCCCATCATCAACCCGGTTCGGGTGCTGCTCGCGTCGGCCTCGATGGCCCGAGCCAGGCCGAAGTCGGCCACCTTCACCGCACCGTCATCGGACAGCAGGATGTTCTCCGGCTTGACGTCGCGATGCACCAGGCCGGCCCGGTGGGCAGCGGCCAGCGCGCCGAGCACCGGTTCCATGATCGAGACCGCCTGCGCCGGGGTAAGCACGCCGCGCTCGCGGAGCAGGTCGCGCAGGGTGCGTCCCTTGACCAGTTCCATCACCAGGAACACATGCTCACCGTCGGTGCCCTGGTCATATACCGAGACCGCATTGAGGTGGGCCAGCCGGGCCGCGATGCGCGCCTCCCGGGCGAACCGATCGGCGAAGGCGGGATCGGCCGACAGCGCCGCCGACATCACCTTGACGGCCACCGGGCGGTCCAGCCGCTCGTCCAGCGCGCTGTAGACGGTTGACATGCCGCCCCGGGCTACCCGCTCCAGGACTCGGTAGCGTCCCTCAAGCACCCGGCCGATGATCCGGTCGCGGCGATCACCTGGGGCCGTTTGCACGTATGCGATTCTAAGGCGCGCAACGGGTGCTCGGGCGCGCCGCTCCGGTCGGTTTGGTTATCGCCGACGACGCTCGCCCCGGCGCACTAGGCTCGCGGCTATGTCTGAGCCGTACCCCACACGGCCCCGAATCGAGCTGATTGCTGACCTCGAGCATCCCGGCGGGACCATGCTGCTGATGGACGACGTGCGTCAGTCCTACGTCGATATGACCGATCCAACCTATTTGGATTTCGAGTACGTCCAGTACTTCGCGAGCGTGCTGGAAACGCTGCCGGACGGCCCGCTCGCGGTCACCCACATCGGCGGTGGCGGCTTGACCTTGCCCCGTTACCTGCAGGCCTGCCGACCCGGATCGACCCAGATCGTTCTGGAACCGGACGTCGAGCTCACTGAACTGGTCCGCGCCGAGCTGCCGCTGCCGCGCAACCACCGGATCCGGATCCGGCCGGTGGACGGTCGAGCGGGGGTGGCCGAACTGGCCACCGGCAGCGCGGACGTGTTGGTGCTCGATGCCTACGCCGATGGCCGGGTGCCGGCCGCCCTGACGACCACTGAGTTCTTCGCCGAGGTGGCCAGGGTGCTCAAACCGGACGGGGTGCTGCTGGCCAACCTGGTCGACGAGCCCGGTTTCGGCTACCTGAGCCGGGTGCTGGCCGGATTGCGTGACCGGCTGCCCGAGCTGGCGCTGGTCAGCTCGACCGACGTGTTGAAGGGACGCAGGTTCGGCAACGTGGTGCTGGCCGCGTCCGGGCAGCCGCTGCCGCTGGACGAGCTGCGCCGCCGGATCGCCCGGCAGCCGTTTCCGGCCGGGGTCCGGACCGGCTCGCAGCTGGCCGAGCGCTACGGCAAGGCCCGACCGTGGACCGATGCCGAC
>JBDSAN010000048.1:0-6414 GCA_039922115.1 Jatrophihabitantaceae bacterium | reverse complement strand
GGCCGAGCTGATCTTCGGTGAGTACTTCGCGCTGCTCACCCAGGCGGGCCTGCAGGCGGCAATCGCGCTGCTGCAGCGTTACCCGGTCAGCTATCCGGGTGCCGACGGCCCGAGCCTGGACGAGCTGGCCGGCAGCTTCGCCACCCTGACCGCTCCGATCACCCTGGCGCGCGGCCAGCGGCTGATCGACCTGGCGATGCGCACCGGCCACCACCCTGACCAGCTGACTGCAACCAACCCGCTGGCCGCGCGGGGCGACAGCGACCAGGTGGATCTGCCAGTCGGTGTAACGCCATTGTCGATCGCTGAGGACAACCCGGAGGCGGTGCTGGCCACCGGGCTGGAGGTCGCGATCCCGGCGCTGCCGTACCAGGTGCGGTCCGGCCAGAGCCTGGACGCGATCGCGACCGCGGTCCCGTTCGTGGCCGCGGCGACCCCGCTGACCGCGACCCGGATCGGAACCGCGAGCCAGGCACTGCCCGACCTGCTCCGGGCCGGCCAGGCCCTCCAGATCCCGGCGTTCAGCTACCAGCCGGTGACCGGCGACACCCAGAATTTCCTGCTCGCGTTCTGGCAGGTGCGCAACACCGGAGTGCTCGGCATCGAGCGTTTGGACTGGTATTCCCAGGCCATCTCGACGATGAACCCCGGCCTGGACTGGAGCACGCTGAGCACCGCCAGCGGACCGCTGGCGGTACCGGCCGGCTATCTGAACAGCACCCCGGCAGCATCGGGCTACACCGTGCACGCCGGCGACACGCTAGTCAGGATTGCCGGCTACTTCGCGCTGTTCCAGGCGATGGACAACGCCAGCAACCCGCCGGTGACCAACCCGGTGACGGTGCCGGCGATGAGCCATCCGATCAGTGCGATCGACACGTTCGCCAGCCTGGTCGAGGACTTCACCGGCCTGCAACTGGCTGATCTGCTCAGCACGAACGCTGCCGCGCCGGTGTTGCAGCCGCTGGCGGTGCTGCGGTTGCCGGCCTTCACCGCGATCATGCCGGCCGGCCAGACGCTGCCTGCACTGGCCGCCAGCTATGACCTCAGCCTGGCCGACCTCATCGACCTGGTGGCTGGGCTGCCGGCGATCTTTGCCGCAACCGAGCTGAGCGTCCGCGACGTCCCGTCACGCACCGTCGATGAGTTCGTCGCTGAGCTGGCCAGCACCGGCCAGCTCAACATGATCGCCGGCCAGCTGTCGAACTTCCTGGCGCACGGGCTGCGGGCGCCGGCACCGAGCGACACCACCTTCACCAGCCTGAGCAGCCAGCAGGTGCTCGACGGCGAGTTCACCGGCACCCTGTACGGCTTGGCCGACCTGATCGGGCAGCAGTTCTCCTGGCCGGATCAGACGCTGCCGGCCCAGCTGAGCCTGACCCACGCAGGCTCGGACTGGCTGAGCTTCATCGACGCGATCACCGTGGCCGAGCCGGCGATGCCGATCACCGCCGGCCTGCGGGCCAGCAACCCGGCGCTGTCTGCCGGCCGGCCACTACGAATCGGACAGGTACTCAGCACCGGGCCGATCCAGCAGATTAGTCTGACCATTGATCAGGCCAGCTTCGACGCGGACCTGCCATCGACCACGGTCACCTTGCACGCCCAGCCTGCGGTCGCCCTGCCCAACCTCGAGGAGACGGCCGTCCACTACAACTTCCAGGTCACCCAGCACTGGCAGGCCGCAGCCCGGCCGAGCCTGCCCGCCGGCGGACCGGCCGACGCGCCCGGCGAGCCGAGCCTGTGGCCGCTGCCGTCCAATCTCGCGCTGGTCGCAGCCACCGGCGCGAGCTACCCGTTCAGCCTCAACACCCTCGCGCTGACCGCCGCGCCGGGCACTGAAGGAACACCGTTGGCCAGCTATTGCTGGGCGATCCAGGTTCCGATTGCGATCAGCCGGGTCGCCGATCCGAACGACCCGGGCGATACCGCTGCCGGCACCAACAGCGCCGGCGAGCGTTCCGAACTCGGCAGCGCCTGGCTGGACGGGGTGTACCTGGTGCGCGGTGCGGCCGCTGCTGACACCGAACGCCTGTACGACCTGTGGACCTACCTCGCCAGCAGCCCGGACACCGGTGAGCTTTACCTGCTGTACAGCCCGAACGCCACCGGCGCCACGCCGAACGGCTATGCCTCCGACGCCCTCGACCCGGCCGGGACGGTGCTGCTCAAGACCAACCTGTCCACGGTGACCCGCGACCCTAGCCAGCGGCTGGCCGCCAGCGTCCCGTCGGCAACGACCTACAGCGCACCGATCAGCGACCCGGTGGACTTCCTGACGCTGCTGTGGCAGGCCTCGGTCGTGGTCGCCGGCGGCTTCTACCTGCGCTACGACGCGGCCGGTTCGGCCATCCCGGACTCGGTGTTCGACGAGACCGGCCGGGGCAGCCTGCAGGTGCTCTGCCTGCTGCACAGCCAGGCCGGCGCGGCCAGTCCGGGCGGTCCGTTGCTGGCGCTGAACAACGTTGCGATCGTCAACGACAACGTCGACGCCTCGGCGGTTCAGCTGTATGCGGCCCGCTCAGACGTCGGAGCGCCGATGACCAGGGTGGCGACCGTGCCGGCCGGCTCGGTCGGCTTCGAGATCACCCGGCTCGATCCGGCGCCGCCGGTCGGCACCGACCCGACGCCGGAGCAGCTGGCCGGCATGCTGTACGACCTGATCGGCTACCAGGTGCAGGCCGGCGGCGGGTTCCTGGCCAGCAACGAGGCGGTCCCGCAGGGCCCGATACCGGCCGGCGATGACCTGGCTGGTGACGGGCCGGACATCAGCTACCGGCAGGTGCTCAGCGCCTACCAACGAGCCGATCCGGCCAGCCAGCCGGGCCAGGCCAATCCCTGGCTGCCACCGGCCGAGCGGGACCCGTACGCGGGCATCTCAGCGACCAGCGAGGTCGGACTTTCCTTCGCCGCGCACGATGTATTCGGCAACCGCGCGGTTATCGCCGATCCGATCGAACCTATCCCGGTGCCCGACCGCTACACCGACCGGCTGGCCGGGGTCGGCGACTGGCCCGGTACCAGCTGGGCCTACACCCTGACCGGCCAGGCACCGGCCGCCGAGCTGCAGGTCGGGGGCGCGCTGCAGGCCAACAGCTACCTGCCCGATCCGCAGGTCAGCAGCGAAACCGCGCTGCGCACGGCCAGCGCGCATGCGGTCAAGCTCAGCGAATCCTTCTACCAGCTCAGCCGTCCGGGCCTGTCGATCAGCCTGACCAGCACGCTGGCCAGCAGCCCGCTCGAGCCCGGCCTGGCTGCACTGATCGGCTACCTGTCCAGCGCCTACTGCTTCACCAGCCAGCTGGCCGGTCTGGCGATCAAGACCCATCAGGTGACCGGAGGCCAGCGCCTCGACGCGGTCGCGAGCAGCTACGCGGTCGCAGCGCAGGACCTGTTGCGCGACAACCTCGATCGGCCGGCGGACGGGGTGTTCGCAACCACCCTGGTACTGCCCGCCTACGAGCAGCTCAAGCACGGCGAGACGCTGGCCGCGTTCAGCACCCGGGTCGGGTTGAGCCCGGTCAGCCTGCTCAGCCAGTGGGCCAACGCGGCGGCGGTGATTCCGGCCGGTACCGACTTGGTCATTGTGGCCGGCACCGGCAGCATCGTGGCCGGCAACACTCTTGCCGACTATGCCGTTTCGGCCCGATGCGCGGTGGGCGACCTGGCCCGGGCCAATGCGGCGGTGCCCGGCCTGATCGCCGATGGCCTCAGCCTGCGGGTCGGTGGCGTACTGCTCAACACCCAGTCGGCCACCTTCGAGTCGCTGGTCAGCAGCTTCGCGAACCTGGGGGTAACCACCAGCGCCGAGCAGATCGCCACCAGCAACCAGAACGTCGGCAACATCTTCGCCATCGGCGGTCCGGTCAGCACCTTCGTGGTCGACCGGCGATTGACCACCATGGCCAGCACCGTCGCCGACGCCGTAACCAGCCACTACGGCGGCGATCTGGCTTTGTTCTGCAGCCTGAACGACACCGTGTCCGGCCTGCTCGCACAGGACAGCCGGCTGCAGGTCGCCCAGGACACCGTTGCCGCACCGACCGATACCCTGCGCCACCTGCTGAACCAGACCAGCAGCATCACGCTGGCCGACTTCGCCCGGGTCAACGCCGACAGCGTGCTCGCCGAGGCCAGCACCCTGCTGCTGCCGGCGCTGCTCGATCCGGCCACGCTGGCCGCCACCCCCTACCGGATCCAGCCAGCCGTCACCTTCGACCAGATCGCCGCCCGGTTCGGGGTCAGCGCGCAACAGCTTGGCGAGCAGGATCAGGACATTCCAGCGATCTTCGTGGCCGCTCAGCCGATCGAAGTGGCCGGCTTCGGAGCGGTGCAGACCGACTCGCAGGACAGCCTGAGCACCCTGATCACCAAGTTCCCAACCGGCCAACAGCCCAGCCTGACTGAGCTTGTCTCGGCTATCGCTGACCAGGCCGGCCTGATGCTGGCCGGCGCCGCGCTGGTCTGCCCGGTAGCGCAGGCCAGCATCGCCGGTGCCGGCTCAGCGGTCAGCATCACCGCGCTGGCCACCGCGCTGGGGCAGCCGTCCGATGCCCTGTCGGTGGCCAAATGCAACGCGGCGATCGCCGGTTTTCTCAAGCAGGGTGCCACTTTCTCGATCGGCGGCCACGACTTCACGGTGGCCCAGTGGCAAACCCTGGCTAACACCCTCGGGCCGGTCAACGCGGTGCTGAGCACCCCGCTCGGCTACGACGACTACCTGACCGCGATGCTCGATCAACTCGTTGTCGACCCGGCCAGCAAGGTGCTGCTGCCACCGCCAGCGGTGAGCGTGAGCGCGCCGCTGCCGGCCACGCCCGCGGTCACCGAGG
Organism: Jatrophihabitantaceae bacterium; assembly: GCA_039922115.1. GTDB lineage: Bacteria > Actinomycetota > Actinomycetes > Mycobacteriales > Jatrophihabitantaceae > Jatrophihabitans_A. The sequence goes on along the minus strand of JBDSAN010000048.1, from coordinate 1,582 downwards.
CGATCAGCCCGCTCGGGTTGAGCCTGACCTTGCGCCGGCCGGTCGACGAGATCGATCCGAACTTCGCGACCGTTGCCGAGGTCGGCCAGGCAAGCACGGTAATCCCACCGGCCTCCGTCGGCGAGCCGGCCAGCCTGACCGGGTTCGCCAGCGCCGTCGCCGACGCCTACGGTGGCGCGCTCTGGGTCGGCACCGCGGCCGCCACCGAGCAGGGCCTGCAACGGCAGTACGTGGTGCGGTTCGGCCAGCCCACCGATGCACCGGTCGGCAACGCCATCCGCGAGGTACGGCTCGGCGGCACCGCGAGCTATCTCGGCCTGCCGCCTTTGGCCAACAGCCTCATCTCACGGACGGCCGAGGTGCGCAGCTACCAGTCGGCTACCGATCCGCCATTCGGCTCCGAGGCCCAGTCCCTGATGTTTCAAGCAGTGGACGTGACCGAGTGGGCCACCGACTTGCTGGCAACACTCGACCTGGCGCTGTCGCCCAGCTATGCCTCAGCCGGCTATCACACCAGCGGCGGCCCGGCCGCCTTCGACTCGCTGGTTGCCGCGAAGGCCAGCCTGGCCAGCAAGATCGCAAGCCAGTTGATGCCGATCGAGGTGGGTGATTCCGCGCTCGACCAGGCCTCAGCACAGCAGGCGCTGGAGCAGTTGCTGCGGGCAAACCTGTCCGCCGGCTACAACACCGATGCGGTGGTCCAGTTGCCCTCCACCGTCCAGGCCAGTTTCGCCGGCACCGGTTCGGATGCCGGCGGTCACCGGCTGACCGGCAAGATCGACGCGGTCACGGTAGCGCTGAGTACCGCCAGCACCCTGCGGCAACTGGCTGATCGGTTCGCGGTGTCGGTCCAGGCGGTCACTGAGCTGCTGGCCGCCACCACGAACATCCTGGCCACCGGCACCGTGCTCGAACTCGACCAGCAGAGCTGGACGATCGGCCCGCACGACAGCCTGGACGTCGGCATGGTGACGTTGCAGACCACGCCGGCCACCTTCGCCAGCACCTTCGCCGGCACCGCCCCGCTGTTCCGCGACGGGGTGCAGCTGACCATCGACGGGTTCACTGCCGAGGTCGGTTTCGGCGACACCCTGAACACGATGGCCGATGCGCTGGATGTCAGCCTGTCCTTTCTGGCTATGGCGAATCAGGATCCCACCGGGCTGCTCACCGGCACCGTGTACCTGCTCGGCCAGCCGGTGCAGATCACCCCGGCCACGTCCAGCCTGGCCGGCCTGGCCGCCGCCCAGGGACGCACCGTCGAGGCGCTGGCCGCGCAGATCGCGGACCAGGCGGTGCTCGCGGTGGGCACCATCATGCATATCGTGCGCTGGGTTCCGGAATACAGCCTGACCACCGGCAAGATCGACCTCGATACTGCCGCCGGGGCGCTGACCGTGCTGCTCAGCGTGAAGAACCGGGCGCACTATCGCCGGCTGTTTCTCAACCTGGCCTTCGGCATCAGCGCGCTGGAGTACGCGATCACACCGGCCGCGTTCGTCGAGGGCTACCAGAGCTCGAAGTGGCTGCACCTGGTCAACCCGCTGCCGAGCACGCCGGCCGAACTGGCCGGCGCGGTGAT
>JBDSAN010000047.1:0-4973 GCA_039922115.1 Jatrophihabitantaceae bacterium | reverse complement strand
CGATGTTCTTCGAGATCGGCCTGGTGTTGTTGCTGCCGGTCATCGTCCTGGTCACCCAGCGCTCCGAACTCAAGCTGATGCGAGTCGCGATCCCGGCCCTGGCAGGGCTGTCGGTGCTGCACGGGCTCATCCCACCGCACCCGGGTCCCTTGATTGCTATCGCCGCCGTGCACGCCCAGCTCGGCACGACCTTGGCGTTGGGCATTCTGGTGGCCGTCCCGACGGTCATCATCTGCGGCCCGTTGCTGTCAATTCTGATCGCCAGGACCGTGCCGGTCGGCGCCCCGGCCTATGCCGGCGGCGTCGACACGACGGCGACGAAGTCCCAGCACCAGGACGTCACACGTCCGCCGACCTTCGGTATCACCCTGGCCACGGTCCTGTTTCCGGTTGCGCTGATGCTGTCGAAGGCGCTGGCCGACATCGTCTTCAACAGCGACAAGCGGCCGCCGATGACCCGGACCGTGCTGGATTTCATTGGCGAACCGCTGGTTGCGATGACCCTCGCGGTGCTGCTGGCGATGCTGAGCTTCGGCTATGCCGTCGGCCTGGACGGGCAGAAGATCTCGTCGCGGATCGGGGCCAGCGTCGGCCCGGTTGCCGCGGTCATTCTCATCGTGGGCGCCGGAGGTGGCTTCAAGCAAACTTTGATCGGCGCCGGCGTGGGCGACTCGGTTGCCAAGTTCGCCAACAGCGCGCACCTGTCCGTCCTGCTGCTGGGCTATCTGGTCGCGGTTGCGCTGCGGCTGGCAACCGGATCGGCCACCGTGGCCACCATCACCGCCGCAGGCATCGTCGCACCGCTGGCAGGCAGCCTCAGCCCGACCCACACAGCCCTATTGGCGCTGGCCATCGGCGCCGGGTCGCTGTTTCTCTCCCACGTCAACGACGCCGGTTTCTGGCTGGTCAAGGAATCCTTCGGTCTGACCGTTGGCCAGACCTTCAAGTCCTGGTCAGTCATGGAGACCGCAGTTTCGGTGATCGCCTTCGGCTTCGTCATGGCGCTGTCAGCGCTGATCTAGCCGCTCTTTGCCGTTCTCGGGCGGGGCGTCGGTTCAGACCGTAATGACGCCCGCCAGGACTGAGCTCGATGCAGCCGGACGATGCGCGAAGGCGGAGGCGTTGGTTCAGACCGTAATAACGTTCTTCAGGTCTGAACCAACACCTCCGCCGCAGCGCAACAGCAACGAGCTACTCCGCGGCGAACCGCAACCAGATAGCGCCGAGCGGCGGAACCCGGACGACCGCCGAACTCGGCTGGCCATGCCAGCTGAGTCCATCCGCGACGACAGCGCCGAGGTTGCCGACGCCAGAACCCCCGTAGCTCTCGGCGTCGGTGTTGATCACCTCGTCCCAGCGGCCGGCCAGTGGCAGGCCGAGCCGGTAGCTTTCCTGCGGCATCGCCGAGAAATTGGCCACGCAGGCCAGCGCCGAACCGTCATCGCCCCAGCGCAGGAACGAGAACACGTTGCCGCTGGCGTCGTTGGCATCGATCCAACCGAAGCCTTCCGGCTTGGTGTCCTGGGACCACAACGCCCGGCTTTCTCGGTAGACCCGGTTGAGGTCGGTGACCGACCGCTGCAGGCCGGCGTGGTCGGGGCCATCGAGCAGCCACCAGTCCAGCGACTGGCCTTCATTCCATTCAGCGCCTTGACCGAACTCGCAACCTTGAAAGATCAGCTGCTTGCCGGGGTGCGCCCACATGAAGGCGTACAGGGCGCGCAGGGTGGCCATCTGGCGCCAGCGATCGCCGGGGATCTTGGTCAGCATCGAGCCCTTGCCGTGCACCACCTCGTCGTGGCTGAACGGCAGCACGAAGTTCTCCGAGTAGGCATAGACCATCGAGAACGTCATCTCGTGATGGTGGTACTGCCGGTGCACCGGATCGTGCTGGACGTAGTCGAGCGTGTCGTGCATCCAGCCCATATTCCACTTGAAACCAAAGCCCAAACCGCCCAGGTGGGTGGGCCGGGTGACGCCCGGCCAGGACGTCGACTCCTCGGCGATGGTGATCGCGCCGGGCACCCGCTTGTAGACGGTGGCGTTCATCTCCTGCAGGAACGCCACGGCCTCCAGGTTCTCCCGGCCACCGTGCTCGTTAGGCAGCCACTCACCGGCCTTGCGCGAGTAGTCCAGGTAGAGCATCGAGGCGACCGCGTCCACCCGCAGGCCGTCGATGTGAAACTCCTCGAACCAGTACAGCGCGTTGGCCACCAGGAAGTTGCGCACCTCGCGGCGACCGAAGTCGAAGACGTAGGTTCCCCAGTCCGGTTGCTCGCCCCGGCGCGGGTCGGCGTGCTCGTACAGCGGGGTGCCGTCGAAGCGGGCCAGCGCGAAGGCGTCCTTCGGAAAGTGCGCCGGCACCCAGTCCACGATCACCCCGATGCCGGCCTGGTGCAGCGCGTCGACCAGGTAGCGGAAGTCATCCGGGTCGCCGAACCGCGAGGTGGGTGCGAAGTAGGAGGAGACCTGGTAGCCCCAGGACCCGCCGAACGGGTGCTCGGCGACCGGCAGGAACTCCACGTGGGTGAAGCCGACCTCGGTCACGTAGTTGACCAGTTCCTCGGCAAGTTCGCGATAGCTCAGGCCGATCCGCCACGATCCGAGGTGCACCTCATAGATCGACATCGGCGCGGCATGCCAGGACGTTTCGGCCCGGCGGGTCAGCCAATCGGCGTCCTTCCAGACGTGCTCGGAGGTGAACACCACCGACGCGGTGGCCGGCGGCACCTCGGACGCGTAGGCCATCGGGTCGGCCTTGTCCCGCCACTGCGCATCGGCGCCGAGGATCTGGAACTTGTACTTGGCGCCGTCGCCGACCCCCGGGATGAACAGCTCCCAGACACCGGAAGAACCCATCGAACGCATCGGGAACGCGGTGCCGGACCAGTAGTCGAAATCCCCGATCACCCGCACGCCACGGGCATTCGGCGCCCAGACCGCGAACGAGGTTCCGGTGGTGGTGCCGTTGGGGGTGTCATAGCTGCGCACGTGCGCGCCGAGCACGTCCCACAGTTGCTCGTGCCGGCCCTCACCGATCAGGTGCAGGTCGAGCTCGCCAAGGGTCGGCAGCCAGCGGTAGGGATCGTCAGTGGTGAAGGTGTGCTCGCCGTAGCTGACCTCGAGCCGGTAGTCGGTTGGATCCACCTCGACCACCGCGCCGAACACCCCGTTCGGGTGCAGCGAGTCCAGCGGGTAGCGAGTGCCCCGAATGATGGCGGCGACCGAACTGGCGTCCGGGCGAAGCGTCCGGATCGCGGTCCGGCCGGGGCTGAGCGGGTGCGCGCCGAGAATCGAGTGCGGCTGGCCATGATCGCCGCCGACCAGGTGATCTAGTTCGGCCCGATCCGGGTGGTCGGTGCTGGTGGTTGGGGTGCTCGCCTTGCTCATCTGCCCTCCGGTCGCTGAGCTGGGTGCACTGCTCGGCTGGGTGCTGCTTGGCTCCTGCTCGCTCATCCGGTTTTGGCCAGCCGGTGCAGCGAAGCCAGCGGGATCGGCAGCCAGTTAGGTCGGTTACGCGCCTCATACACCGACTCGTACACCGCCTTGTCCGCCTCGAATGCCCTGATCAACACGACTGATTCGACCGGGTCGGTGCCGCCGCCCTCGGCGTAGCCGGTGCAGAAGGCTGACCGGTTTCGCCCGGCCCATTCGGCCGCCCGGAACTCCGACTGGGACGTGCTGCCGACATCGATGAGCTGGTGCCGTGCGGCGTAGTCGAAGCTGCGCAGCATGCCGGCCACGTCGCGCATCGGCGAGTCCTCGGCCTGCCGGTCCACGATGCTTTTGGCTGGCTCGCCCTCGAAGTCCAGCACCACCCAGCGGTGCGAGGTCCTCAGCACCTGACCCAGGTGCAGGTCGCCGTGCACCCGCTGGGCGATCACCGGTGCAGCGATGCCGGCAAACTCGGCGTAGGCCTGGCGCAGTCCGGTTTCGACTTCGGAAAGCTCGGGAACCTCGATCAGGGCAGCGTCCAACCGGGCGTTCATCGCCTGGGCCCGCTCGTTGAGTTCGGCCGGGCTCAGCACCGAGGTGCCGAAGGCCGCGGCCAGATCGGCATGCACCTCGGCCGATGCGACGCCAAGCCGATGAGCCTCGGCCGCGAAATCGCCGCCGGCCTCCTCGGCGTGCAGGTCGGCTTCGGCCATCAGATCGCGCACGCTGTTGGTGGCAAGCTGCCAGCCATCGGTGGCGGTGGTCATGAATTCCTGCAGCATGGCCAGGCTCCACTGCTCGCCGTCCAGCTCGGCGCTGACGTGACCGAGCAGCTTGGCCACGTGCCGGCCACCGAGCCGGGCGAAGGCAGCATGGATCTCGATGTCCGGGTTCAGGCCCGGATCCAGCCGCCGGAACACCTTCATGATCGCCGAATCTCCGAATACCAGCGAGGTGTTGGACTGCTCGGCGGTCAGCGCCAGGCTCGGCTCGCTGACCGGGATCTCATCGGCCTCGACGGTCCGGACGAAGCTGACCCCGTCCACGGTGGCCTGCTCGGCGATCGCCTCCAGCCAGCGGCCGGTGACCTCCTTGTCGTGCAGGGCGTCATAGAGCTGCACCGGCGGCCCGCCGTCGGGGTCAACGACCGCACCGACGAAGGCATGCGCGAGCTGGTCGGATGCCTCGGTCCGCAATACCAGCGGGACCTGGTAGTGCTCGGTCGTTGCCGGCTGGCCGGTGGTCGGGTAGCTGACGTCGGCTACCCAGATCTGCACCGGGTAGGGCTTGTCCGCCAGCGTGGCCAGCAGCCGAGCGGTGACGCTGCCCGAGCGGGACTTGCCGGCGAACCAGCGCTGCTGTCCCAGCCAGTCTGTCAGTACCCTGCTGATATCGGTGGCATCCAACCTCACGTGCGGACCTCTTTCCTTGCGGTATCAGGCATTCGTTGCGTTGGCCGGCGCGTCCTTGACCAGCCGCTGATCGCTACCCTCGCTGGCGGGCAACCCGGTGCCGCCCCTGGTCTGGTGCGCCGGAAT
>JBDSAN010000046.1:0-3228 GCA_039922115.1 Jatrophihabitantaceae bacterium | reverse complement strand
GGATTCTCGATCGCGCCGGTGCTCGGCTCGCGTGCCACTGACACCCTGTCCGGGCTGGGGCCGGCCCCGCTGCGCGCCGGCGACCGGCTCGATCGAGGTGATCAGGTCCAGCACGATCCGTCCGATGAGGCGCTGGTCCGTCCCCGCCCGGACGGGCCGCTGCGGGTCGTGCCGGGACCGCGCGCGGACTGGTTCAGCGACCCGGATGGCCTGTATGCCCGCAGCTGGACGGTCCGGGCCGACAGCAACCGGATCGGCATCCGGCTGGACGGCCGGCCGCTGGCCTGGCTCGGGACGGACGAGCTGGCCAGCGAGCCAACGCTGCCCGGGGCTATCCAGGTGCCGCCGGACGGGCAGCCGATCGTGCTGTTTCGCGACGCCCCCGTCACCGGCGGCTACCCGGTGGTCGGCGTGATCGTCTCGGCCGACCTCGACCGGCTAGGCCAGCTGCGCCCCGGGGTACCGGTTAGCTTCCGTCCCGTTCGCTGCGAATCTGGCGCCCGACCGAGGTAAGGCACTTGCCAGAGTCGAGGTTCCACTTCCAGCCGTGCATCTGGCAGGTGAGCACGTTGCCCTCGACCTGGCCGAACCGGGACAGGTCCGCCTTCAGGTGCGGGCAGCGGCGCTGCATCGTGTAGCCACCCAGCTCGATCGACTCGTCGTCGTGGGCGGCCTCGGCGAACCAGCCCTCGGCGTAGTTCAGCCTTTCTTCGGAAAGGCATTTGAAGAAGGTGTAGACGAACTCGTTGTACGGCCCGACCCGGGTCGCGGTGAACCGGCAGGACAGGAACAGCGAGTTCACCCAGTCGATCTCGTGGGAGTCGATGAGCTGTTCCAGGTAGCTCCGCTTGGTCTGGAACCGGTAGCGGACCTTCTCATCGGCGTACGGCCGTACCTCGCGGGTGACGAAGTCCAGGATGAAGTCGATGTCACCGCGCTCGGCGTCGGTCGCGGTGAACCGCACCCCGCCGTTGATGCCGGCCGCCATCCGGTCGGCCTCGGCCAGCAGCGGGGTGAACCAGGTGGTGATCTCGGCCAGCACGTCGATCTCAGGATGCGCCCAACCCAGCTTGGCCTGCTCGACGGCCGGCTGGCGGCGGGCCTTCATCTCGGTCAGGTAGCCGGCCTTGTCGGCGAACAGCTTGTCCACCTCGGCCTCGCTGATCGGGTGCCGCACCGGGCAGCCTGGCTCGGCCACCAGCGCCACGGTGCCCGGCAGCAGCAACCGGCCGTTGTCGCGTCCGTTGTCGCGCAGCCAGTCCAGGTAGACCTGCTGGTCGGGGAAGATGTTGGACTCATCGCCGAAGATGTCGTTGAAGCCCCACAGCTCGTCGTCCAGGAAGCAGGGCGGCCCGGCGGTCGGGAACACGTAGCTGGCTTCCAGGTCCTTGATGTAGCGCAGCGACCGGTCGAACTGCCGCTCTCGCTTGGTCGCGCCGAGCGCCTGCTTGGCCCGCTTGGGCAGGTCATAGACCATCGGGAACCAGATCGCGCCGGAGAACTGCAGCAGGTGAGCATCGACGTGGCCGAGCTTGGCGAAGGTGGTCAGGTCCGAGGGCCGGGCATCGTTCTGGTTGAGCAGCGTGGTCGTCCCATCGGACAGCCACAGCGACGAGTCGCCGATCGGGCCGTCGGTCGGTGAGATCAGCGACTGGACCATCACCTGCAACCCGTCGAGGTCGATGACCTGCTCGTTCTCGGTCTTGACGAAGGAGGAGAAGCCGAGCTCGCGCAGCTGATCCTCCAGCTCCGAGGTCGGAAAGTTCGGCAGCAGCACCGTCGCCTTCTTGCTGATGTGGCGCTTGAGGTGCTCGGGGTCGAAGTGGTCGTGATGCAGGTGCGAGATGAACAGGTAATCGGCCTGCCCGATCCGGTCCCAGTCCAGTTCGGAGTTGTCCGGAAACGGAAACCACGAGCCGAAGTAGGCCGGATTGACCCACGGGTCGGTGAGCACGCTGCCGTGCTTTGTCTCGATCAGCACGCTGGCATGGCCCAGCCCGGTCAACCGCATGAACTCGCACTCCCATCCACCCAGCCGGCGGCCTCGCGTGCCGCCGGTCAGGTCCAACGGTAGTCGCTGGCTGGCGCCGGACTAGGGACCGGAGTCCTCAGCCAGCACTCGCAGCAGGTCGGGCAGCAGTGCCTGCAGCGCCCGGCCCCGGTGGCTGATCCGATCCTTGTCGGCCGAATCCAGCTCCGCACTGGTCACCTGATAGCCGTCCGGGACGAAGATCGGGTCGTATCCGAAACCGTTCGTGCCGCGCGGGGTCCGGATCAGCCGGCCAGGCATCACCCCGTCGTGCAGGATCTGCTGACCGCCCGGCGTAACCAATGCCACCGCGCAGTGGAAGGCCGCGCCCAGCCGCTCGTCGGGGACATCACCGACCTGCTCCAGCAGCAACCTCAGGTTGGCCAGGTCGTCGTGCGCGGCGCCGGCCCAGCGCGCCGACAGCACCCCGGGCATTCCGTTCAGTGCGTCGACGGCCAGCCCCGAATCGTCCGCGATCGAGAGCAGGCCGGTGTGCTTGGCCGCCTCGCGGGCCTTGATCAGCGCGTTGTCGGCGAAGGTGGCGCCTGACTCGGGCACCTCATCGAAGGCCGGCACATCGTCCAGGCCGAGCACGTCCACACTGACTTGCGGTGCGAGTATCCGTCGCAGCTCGTCCAGCTTGTGCCGGTTGCGGGTGGCCAGCACGATGGTGCGGTGGTCGGCTGTCATGCTCAGCTGAGCGCCTGCTGCTGGTGACCGGCCAGGGCAGCGCAGCCGGCGACGGCGAGGTCGAGCAGCGCATCGAGCTCGTCCCGGCGGAACGGCACCCCCTCGGCGGTGCCCTGCACCTCGACGAATTCGCCGCTGCCGGTCACTACCACGTTCATGTCGGTCTCGGCCCGGACGTCCTCCTCATACATCAGGTCCAGCCGCGGCTCGCCGTCGATTACCCCGACCGACACTGCCGAAACCGTGTTGATCAGGGGCGTCGGCTTGGCCAGCGAGCCGCGCTTGTCCAGCCAGGTGATGGCATCGGCCAGCGCGACATAAGCACCGGTAATCGCCGCCGTCCGGGTGCCACCGTCAGCCTGCAGCACATCACAGTCGATCGCGATCGAGTTCTCGCCGAGCGCGGACAGGTCCACCGCGGCCCGCAGCGAGCGGCCGATCAGCCGGCTGATCTCATGCGTCCGGCCGCCGATCTTGCCGCGCACCGATTCCCTGTCGGATCGGGTGTT
>JBDSAN010000045.1:0-10123 GCA_039922115.1 Jatrophihabitantaceae bacterium | reverse complement strand
CAGGTAGCAGTCGATCCGGTCAGGTTCGCTGGTCGGACCAGCGCCATCGGCCCGCAGCAGCACCGCCTCGACATCGTCCCGGACGGTGGCCAGCGCCGGGTGGCTGGCTAGTACCTGCTGCCAGCTGCTGACCGGCAGTTCCGATTCGGTGGCCCCGGCCGGTCCCGGGTAGAAGGCCACCGTGCGCTGCAAGCTGCTGTTGTAGAAGAGAAAAGCCAGCCCGACCGGAATCTGCAGCTCGCTCCACAGGCTGGCCGGCAAGCCGAGTCCAGCCATCCTCCGGTAGTCCCGCGGCACTGCCCGGTAGCGCAACTGGGCCTGGTCGTAGGCGAACAGCAAGGTGCACGGACGGCAGGTGCACATCAGGTTGCGACTGGCCAGGTTGACCACATGGCCGTGTTCATCGGCGATCGGTTCGCCGCACATCTCGCAGCGCTGATGGTCCGGCCGGGCCGGCCGGCTGGCAGCGATCCGCTGCAGCAGGCTGATCGCGCCGGTGCTGGCAACCGGCTCCGGTCCGGGCCCGGTCATGCCGGCACCGCCACCGAGACATCACGCTGATCGGCCCGGCTGATCAGCGGCAGCGGTTCCAACCGTACCGCCGGATCATCGATCCCGGCACCGGCCGACGGCACGTCGAAGTGCGCCCCGCAGCCGGGGCAACGCAGCACCGCAGCCCCGGCCGTGCTGCCCAGCCGGCGCTGCAGCGGGGCGCCGGCCAGCGAGCCACCGCACCGTCCGCACCGGTCCCGGAACGCGAACAGCTCGCTGCCCACGGCACAAACCACGACGTCGACACTGCCCACTGTGCGCGGCTCAGCCAGCCCGGTGCGCAGCCGATCCGGATCGCTCAGCCGGTGCCAGCCGGCCGGGATCGACTCGGCGCTGGTGCGCAGCCGCAGGTCAGCGACCGGTATCAGGCCGCCAGACTTGGCAGCGGGCAGCACCGCTATCTCGGTCACCTCTGGAGCCGCGTCGCGAACCGCGGTCTGGACGGCGAGTTCCAGGGTGACTGCTGAGGACGGGCAGCCGTCGCAGCTGCCGGTCAGTCGAAGCCGCACCGTGCCAGCCTCGGTCAGCTCGACCAGTTCCACATCGCCGCCGTGCGATGCCAGGTAGGGCCGGACCGAGTCCAGCGCCCGGCCGATCCTGGTCTCGACGTCCTCGGGATGCAGGCCATGCACCAGCAACAACCCGGCGACCAGTTCGTCACCGGCCAGCGCGGCCAGCAGCTCGTCGTCCAACTTGCCGTTGTCATAAGCGAGATCGAGCAGCCGGGCCAATCCGGCGCCATACAGGTCGACGACCAGCCGGAGCAGTTCCTCGGCCCGCTCCCGGGCCAGCGTGCCGCCGGCCGAACTGGCGCTCAACAGCGCCTGCACCCGATCGGCGGTGTTCTGCAGCACCTGGCCGCCGGTCAGCTCGGCCGCGCTCGAATCGGGTTGGCCGGCCAGTTCATCGTTGCCGTGCATCGCCATTCGATCAGCCGGCCGGATTACTGGATGACCGAGCCGCTGGGGGTATGCACGGTGTCGATGGTGCGTCCACCACCGAGGTACATGTGCACCCCGCACGGCAGGCAGGGATCGAAGCTGCGCACCGTGCGCATGATGTCGATGCCCTTGAAATGCTCGCGATCGTTGTCCTCGAAGATCGGTTGCCCCTGCACCGCGTCCTCGTACGGGCCCGGGGTGCCGTAGACATCGCGCGGGTTGGCGTTCCACGGCGTCGGCGGGTACGGGTGGTAGTTGGCGATCTTGCCGTCCCGGATCACCATGTGGTGCGACAGCACGCCACGGACAGCCTCGGTGAAACCGCAGCCGATGCCATCGTTCGGCACGTCGAACTTCTCCCAGGTCTTGGTCCGGCCGGCCCTGATTTCAGCCAGCGCCTGCTCAGCAAAGTGCAACGCGCAGGCAGCAGCGTAGGCCTGAAAGTAGGTCCGGGCGCGGTTGCGCTCGATCGTGTTGCTCCACTGCGGGACCTTCCATTCCAAGCTCACCGGCGGCTTAAGCGCGGTCTTCGGCAGGTTGATCTGGACGCTGCTGCCGGTCGACTTCACGTAGCCGATGTCGACCAATCCGGCCAGCGCGGTCGACCAGAGCCGGGCCAGCGGACCGCCGCCGGTGTCCAGCGCGAGGTAGTCCTTGCCGTCGTACCAGCGCGGCGACATCACCCAGCTGTACTTGCCGCCGTCCAGATCGCGCTTCTGCGGCTTGGGGTTGGTGTGCTGGTTCCACGGGTGCCGGCGATCGACCGGGTTGCCCAGCGGATCATGGGTAACGAAGATCTCCTGGCCGTCCCAGTCCTCGTAGTAGGACGAGCCGAGCAGGATCCGGATGCCCAGGTTGATCTCGACCAGGTCGGTGGTCACCAGCTTGCCATCGACCACCACGCCGGGCGTGACGAACATCTTGCGTCCCCACTGGGTCATGTCCTTGTAGTCGAAGTTGCAGTACTCCGGGTCCTGGAACGAGCCCCAGCAGCCGAGCAGGGTGCGCCGCAGTCCCACCTGTTCGTAACCGGGAAGTGCCTGGTAAAAGAAGTCGAAAAGGTCGTCATGCATTGGCACGACCTTCTTCATGAACTCGACGTAGCGCATCAGCCGGGTGATGTAGTCGGTCATCAGCTGGATGGTGGCGACGGTGCCGACCCCGCCGGGGTAGAGGGTGGACGGGTGGACGTGCCGGCCCTCCATCAGGCAGAACATCTCCCGGGTCCAGCGCGAGACCTGCAGCGCCTCACGGTAGAACTCGCCGGTGAACGGGTTCAGCGAGCGCATGATGTCGCCGATGGTGCGGTAGCCGTGATCGGCGGCGTGCGGCGCCTCGGTCTGGTTTGCCCTTTCCAGCACGCCAGGATTGGTCTCGCCGACCATCCGCTCGCAGTAGTCGACGCCGACCAGGTTCTCCTGGAAGATGTTGTGGTCGAACATGTACTCGGCGGCCTCGCCGAGGTTGACGATCCACTCGGCCAGGGGTGGCGGCTTGACGCCGTAGGCCATGTTCTGCGCGTAGCAGGAACAGGTGGCGTGATTGTCGCCGCAGATACCGCAGATCCGGCTGGTGATGAAGTGCGCGTCGCGCGGATCCTTGCCCTTCATGAAGATCGAGTAACCACGAAAGATCGAGGACGTGCTGTGGCATTCGACAACCTCGCGCTTGGCAAAGTCGATCTTGGTGTAGATGCCGAGGCTGCCGACGATGCGGGTGATCGGATCCCACGACATCTCCACCAGGTCGCTGTTCAGATCGACATTGCCATGCTTGGTCGAGGTCATTGTTTGCCCTCCGGACGTTCCTTGGATGCGCTGAATTACCGGCGGGTCGCCCCGCTGGCTGCGATGGTGCTATTCGGTGGCCGCCGATCCGTGACAGCCGTGACTACTCCGGTGCGGTAGCGAAAGCCCTTGCTACCAGGTGCGTTTGGCGCCGGTGGTCAACTGCTGGCCCTTGCTGCGCCACTTCGGTTCCTTGTCCACCGTGCGCGTGGTGATCTGGCGCAGGTTGCGAATCGCGGTGCCATACAGGCCGACGGCCGTGGTGGACAGCTTGCCGCCTGGCGGCTCGTCCATGAACGGCATGAACTTGTCCGGGAAGCCGGGCATGGTGCAGCCGATACAGATGCCGCCGACATTCGGGCAGCCGCCCATCCCGTTCATCCAGCCACGCTTGGGTACGTTGCACTTGACGACCGGTCCCCAGCAGCCGAGCTTGACGATGCATTTGGGCGAGCCGTACTCCGAGGCGAAGTCGCCCTGCTCGTAGTAGCCGGCCCGATCACAGCCCTCGTGCACGGTGTTGCCGAACAGCCAGGCCGGGCGAAGTGCCTCGTCCAGCGGGATCATCGGCGCCTGACCGGTCGCCTGGTACAGCAGGTAGGTCAGCGTCTCGGACAGGTTGTCCGGCTGGATCGGGCAGCCCGGCACGCACACGATCGGCAGGCCGGCCTTGGACTTCCAATCCCAACCGAGGTAATCCGGAACGCCCATCGCTCCGGTCGGGTTGCCGGCCATCGCGTGGATGCCACCGTAGGTGGCGCAGGTGCCGGCCGCCACGATAGCCAGCGCCTTGGGCGCCAGCCGATCCAGCCACTCGCTGGTCGTGATCGGTTGACCGGTCGCCGGATCGTTGCCGAAGCCACACCAGTAACCCTCATCGTGCAATGCTTCATTGGGGATCGATCCCTCGACCACCAGCACGAACGGGTCGAGTTCGCCGCGGTCGGCCTTGAAGAACCACTCCAGGAAGTCGTCGGCGCCGCCAGTCGGACCGCACTCGAAGTCGATCAGCGGCCAGTGCACAGCGATCCTGGGCAGGCCGGGCAAGGCACCCAAGGCGATCTCTTCAATGCTTGGCTGGGTGGCCGCCGTCAGCGCCACCGAGTCCCCATCGCAACTGAGGCCCGCATTGATCCAGAGCACATGGATCAGGGTCTGCTCGGCGGCTATCGCTGCTGCGGTCGGCATGTTGGTACCTCCCCGATGACCACTCAGGCGGAGGCCACCAAGCTTGTCGAGGCGGACGCGCAAACAAAGAGTGATCCTTATCACCGAAGGAGACACCCGATTCGGACCCTTGTCAAGGCAGAATGCCCCCGGCCTCGCCGAGCTCAGCTGGACAGCGCCGGCGGCCCGTCCCGCCGATCATCGGCGTCCTCGCCGGTGCCGTCGTAGTCGCCGAGGCCGCCGAGGCCGCTGCGCACCGCGTCCAGCAATGCCATGCCCTGACCGGCCAGCGAGGCGACCACGCCACCGAGGCCGTCAGCACCGTTGAGGACGGTCAGGTTCGCGCCCTGCAGTCCCTGAGCGGCAGCCATCAGCATCTCCGGCAGTTGCTCGATCACCCGTTGGTCAAGCGAGATCCGGCCCTGCGCGGCAGCGGCTTCGGCCGACAGCTTGGTCGCATCAGCCTGCGCCCGGGCCAGCGTGACGATCCGTTCCGCCTCGGCCTGGGCCGGCTTGAGTACCTCAGCGATCAGTTCGGCCTCGCGCAGTTCAGCATTCTTCTGCGCCACCAGCGAGCGCTCGACCAGCACTGCCTGCTGGGCCTGCGCGGCGGCCAGCGGGCCGGCCTGCGCCGCCTTCTGCTCGGCCTGGTCGATCTCGGCCTGGAACTGGGCGCGCGCGATCGCGGTCTGGCGGGCGTATTCGGCCTGGTTACGAGCGCTTTCCTGCTGGGCCATCGCGCTGGCCTGGTCGGCCACCGCCTGCGCCACCTGCGCGGCCTGGTTCACCGCGGCCTGGTGCGGTGCGGCCAGCGCGCGGATGTAACCGGAGCCCTTGTCATCGATGCTGCTGATCTGCAGCGAATCGACGGCCAGCCCGATCTTGCCCATCTCGCCCTTGCTCGCATCGAGAATCGCATCGGCCAGGGTTTGCTGCTCGCGGATGATCGCCTCGACAGTCATGCTGCCGATGATGCTGCGCAGGTGACCGGAAAAGATCCGACCGACCAGGGTCGGCATCTGGCGCTGATCACCTTGAAAGCGACGGGCGGCCGAGGCGATCGACTCGTGGTCATCGCCCACCTTGAACGCGATGACTGCTTGCACGCCCAGGGTCAGGCCCTGGTTGGTGTAGCAGTCCTCGACCACCTCAGCTTCCTGCATGGCCAGCGTCAAGGTGGTCGCCTTGGACACGATCGGCATCACGAACACGCCGTGGCCGGTGACTATCTTGAACTGCAGCACGTCCTGGGAGCGCTGCTTGCGTCCGCTGACCAGCAGCGCCTCGTTGGGTGCGGGAACCCGATAGCCGAACATCGCTTAGAACCTTTCGTCAGGACCGGTGACCTCGGCGGCACCGAAGTCGTGATGGGCCCAAGGCTCGACATCGAGCTGTCGCGAACCGCGGTTGTTGATGACAAGTACCCGCGCGTCCCTGGCTATCGGTTGCCTGGCATAGGCAAGGAAGTAGTGCGGCAGGCCTTCCAGGACCACTCGTACCTCGCCGGGCAGGTCACCACCGCGCACTGCGACGCACACGGTTCCGACTCGCCCGACCACCGACGATGAGCTCACGAGGTCATTTAACATCCAGTGATCCAACCCGGCCGGCACTAGCTGCATAGTGTGCCCGAGCAGACATACGGCCCTGATCGGATGCGCTGCGGCCGAGCGACTCGCCGAGCTGGCAAGCGCACGCCGAGGATCGACCATGATCAACATGGCAAACCCCGCAATCTGGCTTAAGCACTGAAATATCAACATGCCGCGGCGGTGTCCGATCCCCTGGCAAACACTGGATTCACACGGAGGGTGACCGGTAGGCAGCGGAGCGAATCCGGGCACCGTTTGTTGGTCGCATTTGCTATTAAGCTAAATGCAGCTCATTCGCTGCTTAGGGCAAACCTGGACCAATTGCCTGCTAGTGTCTGCACATGCCGCTCGAATCAGAGTCGAAAGGTGTCGAGATTCTGGGGCTGCGCGAGCGCAAGAAGCGCCGGACTCGGGAAGCTATCGCCGAAGCAGCGGTTGGACTGTTCCTTCGCGACGGATTCGACCAGGTGTCGGTGTCGCACGTCGCGGCAGCCGCTGATGTCTCTAAGGTCACCGTCTTCAATTACTTCCCGACAAAGGAAGATCTGGTGCTGTCCCGGATCGCCGACTCCTCCGATCAGGCCGCGCAGGTCGTGCGCGCGCGCCCTGCGCACGAGTCGCCGTTGCAGGCACTCAAGCGTGACTACCTCCAGCGACTGGCTGATCGCGATCCGTCAACCGGGCTCTGTGGTGATGCGCACGTCGTCGCGATCCAGCGGATGATCTTCGAGACCCCGAACCTGACCGTCCGGCTCACCCACCACCTGCTGTCGGGCGAGGCCAGCCTGTCGATAGTGCTGGCAGTCGAACTCGGCGAGCCGCCGGACAGCGTGCTCGCGCGGATCGCAGCCGGTCAGCTGTTGGCCACCGAGCGTGCGCTGGTCAGCCGCAATCTCCAGCGGATTCTCGCCGGCGTCGATCCTGACCAGCTCTACTCCGACGCGGTCGCCGAGGCCGAGATGGCCTACGGCGTGATCTCGCACGGCGTGGCCAGCACCGGTTGCCGGTGGGCCACCCGCGACCTGCCCGGCTAGCCCTCGCAGGCCGCCGGACGACCAGCCCACGGCGGCTGTCCGATGGTCTGAGCCGCCAACCGCCAGCTGGCGCAAGACGGCGCTCAGACACCCCTGATCCGAAGGCTGGTGGCTGGCCCGTGCAGGCGGCGGATTGGTCAGCCGATTGGGGCAGGTTGGGTGTATTGACACGCATGTGCGGTGCGGTTTACGGTGGGCCCGTCGTTGCGACTGGTACAGGTATGTCCTGCTTGGCAGGTAGCTAACGAATTGATCATGTTCTGTCCAGTTCGGCGGAAACGGGGATGTCGCGGAAAGGCCGGGCTGCCGACCACGCCCGTGTTACGCAGTCCTTGCGGTCCGGATAATTGGTTGCGTCAGCAAAAAATAGATGAATGGACTGGGGTATTCGATGCGGGCTGACTCCGATGCGAGCTGACATAGAGGCCGCGGCCCGCGAGAACCTTGTGACGGTTGTGGATTCCGCACTGACGGCTGCCGAGCTTGAGCTGACCGCGAATATGGCCGATGCTTACGGCCTGACCTCGCTGAACAAGGTGCTGTTCCTGATGTCGGTGTGCACCGAGACGCGCGTAGAACTGTCCGCGTTTACCGAAGCCGATGTCGCCGCAATGGCCACCCTCGGCGATGTGGTCACAGCTTTGAGCGCGCACGCGCCGGCGGCCTGACATGAGCTGGCCCGCCTCCCCCGCCGCGATACTGCAGAACGAGCACGTCCTGCTCCGACCGGTCAGTCCGGACGATAGGCAGCCGCTGTGCGCTATCGCGCTCGATCCGGCGATCTGGCGCTACTTCGTTGTCCGGATCGACACCGAAGCCGCCTTCGATGCCTTCTTCGACGCCGGCCTGGCCGACCAGCTCGCCGGCCGGCGGGCGGTGTACACGATCGTCGACCGGCGCACCGACCGGGTCGCCGGCAGCATGAGCTTCGGCAACCTGTCACCGGCCGACCAGCGGCTGGAGATCGGCTGGTCCTGGCTCGGCCGCGATTTTCAGGGCGCCGGGATCAACCGGTGGGCGAAGTTCCTGCTGCTCCAGCATGCCTTCGAGCAACTGGCCGCCGAGCGGGTCGAGTTCAAGACCGACCAGCTCAACCTGCAAGCGCGCAAGGCCCTGCGCAACATCGGCGCGGTCGAGGAGGGTGTGCTGCGCAGCTTCAACCCGATGCCGGACGGTCGCCGGCGCGACGCTGTGTACTACAGCGTGCTGCGCGCGGAGTGGCCCGAGGTGAAGCGTCAACTAGCCAGCCAGCCGCGGTTCGGCGTGGTGAGCGACCCGCAGTGAGCCCCAGCGGAGGAGTCCCGTTCGTACGCACCGAAGGTGATCCGTACGAGGTCGGTTACCAGCACGGTGCCGCCCGGGCCGAGGCGCTGCATGCCTTTCTCGACGACGGCCTGGCCCGGTTGGACCGGCTGGTAACCAGCCCGGTCAGCATGCAATCGCTGCGGCCGAGCCTGCGTGGCTATGACGAGCAACTCAGCCGCGCCACCCCGGACCTGGCCACCGAGCTGGACGGGCTGGCCGCCGGTGCCGGGATCAGCCGTGACCAGGCACTACTGCTGCAGCTGCGCCGCGAGATCATGGGCTACCAGCGGATCCCGACGATGGGCGACTGCACCACTTATGCCCGATCAAGCGACCCCGGAGCCGGCACCGATCCGGTGCTGGCCCAGACCGTCGATCTCAATGGCGAGTTGGACGATCAGCTCGTGGTGCTGCAGGTCGCGCTGGCCGGACGCAGCCGCCGCTCGCTGGTGCTCAGCTTCGGCGGCCTGCTCGGCTACCTCGGGGTGAACAGCGACGGGCTGGCGATCGGCCTGAACCTGGTGCTCGGCGGGCGCTGGGTGCCGGGGGTGCCGCCCTACCTGGCCATCCGGCACCTGCTCGACAACGCCAGTACTGTCACCGAGGCGATCGGGGTGCTCCAACAGCTGCCGCTGGCCAGCTCCCGCTCGCTGACGCTGTGCGACCTGGAGCGCAGTGCCTACCTGGAAATCCTGGACGGCCGGATCCGGGTGGTGCCGGCAACAACCCCGGTGCACACCAACCACTTCCTGCATCCGGACTTCACCAGCGCCGACGAGCTGAACGTGTTCGCGCGCAACTCCTCGATCCAGCGGCTGAAATCCTGCACCGCCGCGCTCGAACAGCTGCCGGCCGAGGCCGGCATCGCCGAGCATTTCCAGCTGCTGTCGACCCCGCCGATCTGCGTGGCCGACACCGGCGACATCCGCCGGGAGCGCACGGTGGCTGCCGTAGTGCTGCTGCCCGAGCGCGGCCAGCTGCACGTCCGGCCGGGTGACCCGTCCCGCAGCGAGACCGAAAGCTTCTCGCTATGACCGGGCCAGTGACTGGTGCCGGCGAGTGGCTGCGGTCCAGCCCCGGCCAGCCACCGGCCCCGGTCCGGATCGTGTGCTTCGCCCATGCCGGCGGCAACGCCAGCTCGTTCCTGCAATGGCAGCCCGCGCTGGCCGGCGAGGCCGAGCTGATCGCGGTCTGCCCGCCCGGCAAGGCCCAGCGCGCCCGCGAGCCTCGGCTGGATCTGGCCGCCTTGCTGGCCGGCGCGGCCGGCGCGCTGGTTGACTCGATAGCGACTGATCGGCGCCCGGTCTACCTGTTCGGGCACAGCTTCGGTGCGCTGGCAGCCTTCGAGGTCGCCCGGCGGCTGACCGGGCAGCCGGAGCTGCGGCACCTGGTGCTGTCCGGGCTCGGCGCGCCGAGCCTGCTGCCCACGCCCAGGGTGCGCAAGCTGGCCGGGCTGGACCCGGCCGAGTTCGCTGACGAGCTGGCTTTCTTCGGCGGCGTACCGCCGGAGGTGCTGGCCGAGCAGGAGTTGCGCGAGTTCCTGCTGCCCGGCGTGCAGGCCGATTTCAAGCAGGCCGCCGAGTACCGCTACTACCCGGCCGACCGGTTGCGCCTGGATGCCTCGCTGATCAACGGCCGGCAGGACCCGCACGTGAGTGGCGGCCAGCTGGCCGGCTGGCGGGACGAGTTCGTGGAGCCGCCGGCCGAGCACTGGGCCGACGGCGGCCATTTCTACTTCGAGGACC
>JBDSAN010000044.1:0-2973 GCA_039922115.1 Jatrophihabitantaceae bacterium | reverse complement strand
TCTCCACGTCCCCATCCCTTGAGGTAGCCCGCTAAGCCAAGCGCCATGGCTGCCTCGCCTCTCGAGGAGCCACCAACCTTGTCGTTCGACCCCGTTTCACATCTGTCCGAAATCGAACCGTTCGCCTTCCGCTGCCTGGACGATCCGGGGGAGGGCCAGCGCTGGTCCACCTGGAACTCCGTAGTCAAGGGCTCACACGGTCCCGCACCACGGCCGTCCTGGGTGATCACCTCCGATGCCGCGCTCGATACTGAGCTTGGCGTGCTCAAGACCGGCAAGGAAGCCGACGTCTTTCTGATCGAACGCAGCGTCCCCGGCGAGGCCGATCTGACCTCGTTGATGGCCGCCAAGCGCTACCGCGACCGGGAACACCGCAACTTCCACCGCGATGCCGGTTATCTGGAAGGCCGGACGGTTCGCCGCAGCCGCGACCAGCGCGCGATGGAGTCCCGCAGCCGGTACGGCCGGCAGGTGCTGGCCGGCCAGTGGGCGATGGCGGAGTTCAGCGCGCTGTGCCAGCTGTGGTCGATCGGTGTCCCGGTGCCCTACCCGGTGCAGGTGGACGGCAGCGAGATCCTGATGGAGTTCATCGGCCACGGTCGCCAGGCTGCACCGCGGCTGGCCGAGCTGCGCTGCGAGGCGGCCGAACTGGCCGCCTACTTCGACCAGATCGCCAACGCGATGCGGGCGCTGGCGGCCAACGGGCAGGCGCACGGTGACCTGTCGGCCTACAACCTGCTGGTCGATGACGGGCGGGTGGTGCTGATCGACCTGCCGCAGGTGGTCGACATCGTGTCGAACCCGAACGGCGTCGAATTCCTGCTGCGGGACTGCCGCAACGTCTGTGCCTGGTTCGCCCAGCGGGGGTACCGGCAGGATCCGGACGAGCTGTTCAGTGAGCTGGTCGGAGCGGCCTTCTAGCCCGCCGTCGCATCGCCGGGGTTTCGGTGTCACCAGGCGCGTGAGCCCTGACTCACGCTCCTGGTGACATTCCGGGCCGGCGCTGCGGCCAACAGGCCCGGCCCGAGCACCAGCGGGGCGATAGCGCCCAGCGTGCCGGCCAGCACGAAGATCAGCCGGGGTGCGAGCACCGCCGCCAGCAGCCCGCCGAGCAGCATCGCGCCAACCTGGCTCGCCGAGGTCAGGCCGGTCACGGTCGCTGCCATCCGGCCGCGATGCGCTTCGCTGGTGCGAATGCCGATCAGCGCGCCGGCGCTCACGCTGAGCAGCCCGTTCGCTGATCCGCCGACCAAACAACCTGGCACTACCCACCAGATGCTCGGCGCCAAGCCCATCGCCGCCAGCGCGAAGGCAAGTAGCAGACAACTGCCCAGCGAGGCGCGGCTCAAGCTGCGTTGACCGCTCAGCCGGCCCCCGCCGAGCGCGCCACCGAGCACTCCGACACCCCAGGCGGCACCGAGCACCCCGTACCAGGTTGCGCTGGCATGCAGGCTCTGTCGAACCAGGAATACCTCGATCACGTTGACCATGCTGCCCAGCAGGATGAACAGGCTGAGCATCAGCACCAGTCGCAGCAGCACCGGGTCCGCCCGCAGCACGCTCCAACCACCCCGGTTGTCTGGGATCGCCTGCGGTTGCGGCGCCGGACGCCTGGTCCGGACGGCTATCGCGGCGAGCGTGATCGCGGCGAAGGTCACCGCATCCAGTAGCAGCGGCAGCCGGACGCCGAAACGTCCGCTCAACAGGCCGCCGATAGCCGGTGCCAGGATCCCGGCAGCGGTTGTCCAGGCCTGCGAGCGGCCGAGCGCGGCCGGCAGCGCAGCCACCCCGACCACCCGCGGCAGCAAGGCCTGCCAGGTCACGGAGTTCACCGCTTGACCGGCTCCCAGCACCGCTACCAGCACGAGCATTACCGGTAGATCTTGCCGCAACGCCAGTGCCAGGCAGCTCAGTAGTTGGCCGAGGCCCGAAGCCACTAGCAGCGTGCGGCTGTCTCGTCGATCGACCAGCCGCCCGACCAGCGGGGCGAGCAGCATCAGCGGCAGCATTCCGGCCGTCAGCAGGGCGGCCACCGGCCAGGCACCTTGGCCGCGGGCCTGAGTGTGCAGCAGCAATGCCACCAGCGCGACCTCATCGCCGAGCAACGACACGGCCCGAGCCGCCACGATCAGGTTCAGATCCCGGCGGGCGTCCGGCGAAAATATGAAGGGCATTTTTCGAAGTTAATACTTCACATTTGCTTATGTCAACAACCTCTAGGCTGTGGGCATGGTTGCCCAGGCCCCCGACGCCAGCGAGGTAGCGACAGCCGACGAGCCGGCCGACCGGGTCGTGCTGCGCGACCCTCGGGCGATCAAGGCACTGGCTCATCCGGCCCGGCTGGCAGTCATCGATGAGTTCTTCGCCGGCCGCAAGCTAACCGCGACGGAGTGCGCCCAGATTGCCGGGTTGAGCGCCAGCGCGATGAGCTATCACCTGCGAGCGCTGGAGAAGTGGGGAATCATCCGCCGCTCCGAGGCCACCGGTGACGGCCGGGAACGGCCCTGGGAGGCGGCCGGCGACAGTTTCCAGATCGATTCCGCCGAGCCGCGGGTGACCGCCGCCGGCGAGGCGATCCTGATCGGCCGGCTGCTCGACCGGCAATGGGCCGAGGCGCTGGCCTGGATGACCCATCAGGACGAGCTCACCACGGCCTGGTACGACTCGATGGTGGTCGGCAGCGGCGTGTACTGGCTGACTCACGACGAGGCCAAGCAGCTGTCCGAGTCGATCGGCGAGCTGCTCACCAGGTACGAGGGACGGCGAGCCAACCGCGAGCAGCCGCCGGGCACTCGCCGGATCCGGGCGTCCTTCACCGTCGTGCCGATTCGCGACGATAGCTCCGCTGCAGACTAGTTGGCCAGGCTCCTCGGAATACCGGTTCTCGCTGATCCGTAGGATTCAAGGGTGACCGACGCAACCACCGCTGCCGCCATCGACCGAGCAGGCGCCACCGCCCTGCCGACCCAGTAC
>JBDSAN010000043.1:0-3311 GCA_039922115.1 Jatrophihabitantaceae bacterium | reverse complement strand
CAGCCGAGTGCCGGCGGGCGCCGGTTGTCGCCGCCGGTGCCGAGCGGTCACAGTCGGGGAGTGCGGGTGCGGGAGGGTCAACCGGTGACTGGGGTTCGCGTTAGCCGCTGCGGGCTTCAGCGAAGATCCTCAAGTAAATCAGGCCAAATACCATCGAAATGACCGCCGAATTGGCAGCGAAGGTTACCTGAGCGCGGATCGGGCACCGGTGTGCCGTGTCGCTCGGCCATGCGTGGAGCAGTTCGTTGATTGTCGCCGGCGTCCGGACGCCATCAGCTGCGCTATCGGATGGGCAGCCAGGCTGCGCGCAGACTGCGAGCTATTCACGTGCCGATTAATCCATTTTGTCTATGGTCGCCTTGGTCATTGATTGACGTGATGCAATCTTTGTCTGAGTCAAGAGCAATTGGTCAAACCTGACCTAGTACGACCTCGAGCTGGTAATAGGACGACAAATATGAAATGTATGACTGCGGCCCGGTGACACTCGCACGGCGTGCAAGCCCGATCCGTATAAGGTCAACTACCGAGCGTTAATGATGTTCGGCATGGCCCGCCGGGGCGAGCCAATAAATGTTGCATTCCGGATGCAATTATCGGGCCGATTCCTCGTAGTGCTCGAGGCCTGCCAGCAGCAGGTCCAGGCCGAAGGTGAAGCGGGCCGGCAGGTCCGGTCGGGCCAGGTCGACGGCCGCGGCGCGGGTGCACGGGTAGCTGTCGGCAGGTAGCTGCGCCATCACCTGCTGCATCTGGTTCAGCGTGGTGGCCCGGTCATCGTTGGGACCGGTCGCGATCGCCGAGAGCGGTGCGGTCTCCTGCAGCGCGAAGCCCTGCACGTACACCAGTAGCACGTAAGTCGCGTGTACGGCGGCGCGTTGGGACAGTCCTGTCTGCAGAAACAGCGACAGCACCTGCTCGATCAGCAGTGCCAGGTTGTCGCCGACGACCTGGCGGCCGGAGATCACCCGAGCCGAGTCCGGATGCGCGAGCAGGAACGATCGGTAGCCGATCGCGAACCGGCGCAGCACCTGCTGCGGCGTCTCGTCCTCGGTCCGGCGCTGCTCGACGTGCTCGACCAGCACCGATTGCACGGCCATGCCGTGCAGCCGATCGACCACCAGGTCGAGCATGTGTTCCTTGCTCGCGACATACCAGTACACCGAGGCGGCCTGGATGCCGAATCTGTCGGCCAGCCTGCGCATGGACAGCATGTCGAGGCCATCCGATTCGATGAGCTCGATTGCCGCGTCTACGAGCAGTTCCGTCGTGATGGGCGTCCGGCGTGCGGTTGCCTTATCCGGCGTCGATCGGGGCATGCAGTCAACTCCAGCTTCCGAATACTCGAAACGTCTTCCACGCTGACTCTAACGTCATTGATGGTGAACGCACTTCTGACACCGAGATATTGCCCACGATGGCCTCGGATTATTCGTCTAATTCCGCACGAGGTCATATTTGCGGGCACGCTTGCTATCGCACCGAGCATTACCGGCCAACCTGGGGTTCGGATCGCCGGTGGCAGCGACCAGGTCGCCGTTGACAGAACCACCCATGACTGCCGGCGGGGCTGCCGGACGGAATGGTGCTTGATTCTGGATTGCCCCCTACAGTTGTGTTGAAATGTCGGGTCAGCTTACACCGCTGTCGGCCGTCTGATCGGTCAGGGCGCGGGCAGAACCGGAGTCTGTTCGAAGATGTAGAAGATCGTCAGGCCGGCGTATAGCGCCAGCATCGCCGGCGCTGAGATCAAGCCCACCAAGACGATTGCGGGATAGACCACAGCGCCGAGGCCGAACCGGCGCACCGCGGCCCGGCCGACTGACCGCTCGACCGGCTGCCGCAGCAAGCCGGCGCTGATCAGCCGCCGCAGGATCAGGGTGAAGCTGATCGCCATGCCTTCCATGGACAGGCCGTAGAGCAGCACGGCCAGCCGGCTGTCGGTGCCGCCGGATCGCAGGAAGCTGGCCAGGGTCGAGGTGGTGAACGGGATGGTGCTGACCCACAGCAGCAGTAGCAGGTTGAAGTAGAGCACCGGCCGGTCGACCCGGTCGGCGAGCCCGAACAGCGCGTGGTGGTTCACCCAGATCACCCCGATGATGAAGAAGCTCAGGATGTAGGCGGCAAAGGACGGCCACTCGTGGCGCAGTTGGCTGGCCAGCCCGTCCGGCGCCTGCGCGTCGGCATGCAGGTCGAGCACCAGCAGCGTGATCGCCACCGCAAGCACGCCATCGCTGAACGCTTCCAGCCGACCGGTGCTCATGATCGCCGGCTTCGTCATCGCGCCTCCTGGTCCAGGGAATGCGGGTATGCAAGCACATCCCACCGGAGCGGCCGGCGATGCGGTAGCTTCTGGCCACTTCTTCACGTCCTCGGGGGTCAAGGTGACCAGTCCAGCGCCGGGTAATCCGGCAGGTTCCGTCCCGCTATCGACCCAGGAGTTGCGGCTGGCGGCCGTGCTCACCGGCGGGGTCAGCCTCGCGGTCTGGATGGGCGGCGTCGCGCGCGAGCTCAACCTGCTGGTGCAGGCCAGCGACCGGCGGTTGGCCGGTCCGGATCAGGATCCGCTGCGCGAGCGGTACCGGCAGTTGCTGGCATGCGTGGACGTGGCGGTCAGCGTGGATGTGCTGTCTGGCACCAGCGCCGGTGGCATCAACGCGGCCCTGCTCGGCATGGTCAACGCGACCGGCCAGGAACTCAGCCCGTTGCGCGATATCTGGCTGCAGGCAGGTGCCTTCGACAAGCTGCTGCGCGATCCCGGTGAGCCCGACCCGCCATCGCTGCTCAAGGGCGACGGCCAGCTGCTCGCGGCGCTGCGGACCGGCATCGGGCAGCTTCGGCAGACTCCGGTCAGCGGCGTGCCGAGCCGGACCGACGTGTTCATCACCACCACCCTGCTGAGCCCTGAGGTCAGCCGCTTCACCGACGACTTCGGCACCGTGGTGACCGACGCCGACCACCACGGCCTGTTCCACTTCAACGAATCGGACCTGCGCGGTGATGCCATCCTCGGCCCGCTGGCGCTGGCCGCCCGCAGCAGCGCGTCGTTCCCGGCCGCCTTCGAACCGGCCTACCTGGCCTATAACGAGAGCCCGGACCCGACCCATCCGGACATGGCCGACTACGCCAACACCAGTCGGGCGCACTGGGCGGCCGACGGCGGCCTACTGGCCAACCGGCCGATCGGGCCGCTGCTGCAGACCGTGTTCGACCGGCCGGCCAGCCGCGAGGTGCGCCGGGCGCTGCTGTATATCGTGCCGTCGAGCAGCCCGGAACCGGCCGGGCCGGCCGAACAGCTCAGCGCGCCGCTCGGT
>JBDSAN010000042.1:0-3671 GCA_039922115.1 Jatrophihabitantaceae bacterium | reverse complement strand
GTTGACCAGCAATGTTCCAAAGGGAAAACGCAGCCGGTGCCGCGATTGCACCCAGCGATCGGTCAGGTAGCGGGCCGGTGCCCCGATGCCACCACCGATGAAGACCAGCAGGACGGTCATGGCAGCTCCGGGTCGGTCGGGTCCACCAGCTCGTGGGTGCCGGCCAGGGTAAGGCGCGGTTCTGCCTTGCGCATCAAGCTCATTCCGCCAGCAGCCGCCAGCAGCCCACCGAGCACGCTGAGTGCCAGGTAGCCCAGCAGCCAGCCCACCGGCAACGCCCGAGCCTGCACCGCGAAGGTGGAGAAAGTCGTGTAACCGCCGAGGATGCCGGTGCCGAGCAGCGGGCGAACCAGCCGGTGTGGTCGCCAGATCTCGGTCACCGCGACCACCAGCATGCCGAGCAGCAGCGAGCCGGTCAGGTTGATCGCCAGCGTGGTGTAGGGCAACTGGTGCGCGGCGTCCGGCCAGGCCCGTCCGAGCCCGTACCGGGCCAGGCTGCCCAAGCCGCCGCCGAGCGAGACTACCGACAGCACGGCAGCATCCGGACGCGACATCTGCATCCTTTCCAGCCTCGTACCGGCTTAGTGCGCTCCTCCTGGCTCAAGATACCGAGCCGGTACCGGCCGACCGGTCGGTGCCTGATCAGCCGCGCCGGACCGCCAGTGCCGCCAGCCCGGCCAGCCCGGCGAAGACGGCCATGCTGGCGCGCAGGTCAGCTTGCGGGCTGGCCCAGCCGGCTGCCTGGGTCACGGCCACGCTGGCGGTGGCCACCGCAACCCCGAGCGCTGTGCCGATACCGCGGGTCATGTTCAACAATCCACTGATCAAACCAGCCTGATCGAGCCGTCCGGAACCGGCGATGCCGGCGTTGTTGGCGGGCAGGAACAGGCCTAGCCCGGCACCGGCAAGCACCAGCATCGGCAGCACGCCGGCGCCGCCGAAGCCGACCGGGAGCAGAAAGCCGAGGCCGGCCAGCAGCAGTCCGGCGATGCCAGCCGCAGCCGTCCCGAACCGGTCAGCGGCCAGCGCGCCAACCGGGGTGAGCATCGCCAGCGACAGCGGCAGCAAAGTGATCAGCAGGCCGGCGGTGCTGGCCGGGACTGAGGCCTGAAGGTAGCGCGGGCTGGCCACCAGGGCGCCGAACAGCACCAGGTAGCTGAGCAGCGCGGCCAGCAGGCCGGTGGTGAACCGGTTCGGGCCAGCGGTCCGCGCGAACAGGCCCGGCTCGATCAGCGGGCTGCTGCTGCGCAGCTCGATCCGGACGAGGACGCCGGCCCCGCCCAGCGCTGCCAGCAGCAGCGTCGCGGCGAGCAGCGGCCGGCCGGCCAGCACCGACAGCGCCAGCAGCAGCAACCCGACGGTGGCCAGCAGGCTGAGCATGCCGGCCCAGTCCGTCCGCTGCCGTGCTGCTCGGATCCGGGTGCGGGGTAGCAAGAGCAGCCCCATCCCGATACCCAGCGCGCCGATCGGCAGGTTGACCCAGAACACCCACCGCCAGCCGCCGGCCGCGATCAGCAGCCCACCGATCGCCGGGCCGGCGGCCAGCCCGAGCGCCTGTGCGGCACCCTGCACGCCGATAGCCCGGTTCAGCCGGCCGGCGGTGACGGTGGTGCGGATCAGGGCGACGCTGTTGGCCTGCAGCAGCGCTGCCCCGAACGCCTGCAACACCCGCAGCGCGATCAGCATCGCCAGCGATCGGGCGAGGCCACAGCCGGCCGAGGCGAGCGTAAAGAGCGTGAAGCCGTAGACGTAGAGCAGCTTGCGACCGGCCCGATCAGCCAGCCGACCGACCGTGGCGACGGTGCCGACCAGCACCAGCAGGTAGCTCAGCGACACCCAGGCGACCGCGCTGACCGGGGCGTGCAGGTCGGTGTGCAGGGCCGGCAGTGCGAGCGTGACGATGCTGGCGTCCAGCTGGCTCATGAACGCCCCGACGCACACCGTGGCCACCGCCAGCCACGGGGCACCCGGCCATTGCCGGATCCGGTCGGGGCGGGCGGGCTCGGTGCCTAGCCAGGCGGCTAGCGTCATCGTCGAGGTATCCGTCCTAGGTAGAATAGTTCTGGTACAGAACTATTCTAGCGCGGCTGCTTCCGACTAAGTTGGTCTGGTGCCTGACAAGCAGCCCGATCCGGCGATCGACGCCTGGCGGTTGACCGACCTGGTGAACCGGTTGCGCCGGGTGCTGCGCTCGAGCATCCGGGACGACTACCCGTGGGAGTCGTTGCCGATGGCCCAGGTCGAGATCCTGCAACGGCTGCACGACGAACCGGGGTTGCGGCTCAACGACCTGGCCGCCCGGCATCGACTGGCCAGCAACACGGTCAGCGTGCTGGTGCAGCAACTGGTGGTGGCCGGCCTGCTCACCCGCAACCCCGACCCGGCCGATCGGCGGGCGGTCCGGCTGGAGCTCAGCCCGGACGGCCAGCAGATGCTCGCGGACTGGCAGCGGGCGCATGAACGCCGGCTGGCCGCCGCGCTGAACCGGCTGCCGACCGCCGATCGCCGGTTGCTCGGCGCGGCGTTGCCAGCGCTCGGCCGGTTGGTGGACGAGTTGGAGCGCACCGATCGGCTGGCCGCGCCGGCTCAGCCGGACTGATCAGTCGATTCGGCCGGCTCGAAGCGGATCGGCGCCTCGAAGTTGGCCCGGCGGGCGGCCCGGCGGAAGGCGACCAGCGCGGCCGGACCGGCCAGCAGGATGCAGACGAAATTGGTGATCGCCCGGCCGGTGTCCCAGCCGAGCGAGGTGGTCGCGTCGAAGACCAGGTACCGGTGCCATTGCTCGGCGAAGCCCAGGCCGGGCCGGTAGCTGATCGAGCTGTTCGGGTCGAGGGAAAACGGCCAGAACGACAGGTTCAGCAGGAAGCCGAACAGGTAGCCGGCCAGCGCGCCGAAGGTGGCCAGCAGCACGATCTCGGCCCGGCCCCGCAGCGGCGGCAGCAGGCCGGCGAGCAGGCCGACGAACGCGCAGCCGAACATCTGGTACGGCATCCACGGCCCGACCCCGCCGGTGATCAGCGCCGAGGCGAACATCGAGGTACAGCCCAGGGTGAAGCCGAAGCCCGGGCCGAACACCCGTCCGGCCAGGACCAGGATGAAGAACACCGTTTCAACACCGGCAGTTCCGGCTCCCAGCGGGCGCAGGGCGGCGTTCACCGCGGACAGCACGCCGAGCATCGCCAGCGCCTTGGCGTCGATGCCGCCGTCGGCGATCTCGGCGAACACCACCGCGAGTACCAGCAACAGCAGGACCCCAAAGATCAGCGGCGGCGCGTAGGACGTGCTGAACCGGCCAGGTGCGACCAGGAAGGGCCAGGCGAAGGCCACCAGGCCGATCACCGAGGCCAGCGCCAGCGAGATCACCGCCCGGGCCCGGATCCGGACCGCGACCGTCCGCCGGGTTGCCTTAGCACCGCTGGTCATTGCCGGCTCCGAGCCAGGCTCGCGCTGACCTGTTCGACGGTCAGGTACGGCAACGGCGACAGCACCTTGGCGGTCTGCGGCGCGAAGGCCGGCGAGGCCAGGATCACCTCGCCGGTCGGGCCGTCAGCCACCACCTCGCCGTCGGCCAGCACGACCACCCGGCCGGCCGCGGCGGCCACGAACTCGACATCGTGGGTGGACACCAGCACGCTGTGACCCTGCTCGATCAGCTCGTGCAGCATGCCGGT
>JBDSAN010000041.1:0-3453 GCA_039922115.1 Jatrophihabitantaceae bacterium | reverse complement strand
CACGCTCGCCGGGTCGGTGCTGTTGCTGGTCGCCGGCTGGGTGCTGGCAAGCCGGGCCGGCCGCTGGCAGGTGGACTGGTCGGCCCGGTACTCCGCACCGACCGAGGTGGCCAAATCCGGCGATCCGTGGCGCCGGCTGGACCGCGGTGAAGATCCGACGATCTTCGATGGCTAGCATCGATGCTGCAGGCCAGGTGCAGCCAACCGCCGGGTCCGGCAATACGGGCGAGGATCGGCGATGCTCGCCAGTGTCCGTCGACGAAGCGGGGTGAGCACAGTGAACGTCCTCGATGACATAATTCTCGGAGTTCGCGAAGACGTCGCCGCCCGCGAAGCCCGGGTCAGCCTCGATCAGATGAAGGCAGCGGCCTCAGTCGCGCCGCCCGCGCTGGACGGCTATGCGGCGCTGCGCCGCCCCGGCGTCGCGGTGATCGCTGAGATCAAGCGGCGCAGCCCATCGGCCGGTGCGCTGGCCGAGATCAGCGAGCCGGCCGAGCTGGCCAGGCAGTACCAGGCCGGCGGCGCCCGGGTGATCAGCGTGCTGACCGAGGGTCGCAAGTTCGGGGGCTCGCTCGATGACCTCGATGTGGTCCGGGCGGCGGTGTCGATCCCGTTGCTCCGCAAGGACTTCGTGGTCAGCTCCTACCAGGTGCATGAGGCCCGCGCGCACGGCGCCGACGTGGTGCTGCTGATCGTGGCCGCTCTCGAGCAGAACGTGCTGATCGGGTTGCGCGAGCGCATCGAGTCGCTCGGGATGACCGCGCTGGTCGAGGTGCACGACGAGGACGAGGCGTCCCGGGCACTCGATGCCGGGGCCCGGGTGATCGGGGTCAACGCCCGCAACCTCAAGACGCTGGAGGTGGACCGTTCGGTGTTCGAGCGGATCGCCCCGGGACTGCCGAGCAACGTGGTCAAGATCGCCGAGTCCGGCGTGCGGGACGCGCACGACCTGATCACCTACGCTGCCGCCGGCGCCGATGCGGTGCTGGTGGGCGAGGGCCTGGTGACCTCGGGCAATCCCCGGCAGGCGGTGGCAGACCTGGTCACGGCCGGCGCGCACCCGGCAACCCCGAGGACCTCACGATGAGCCGGCTCAGTCAACTCCGACCCGCGCGCTCAGGCGGTCGATGGCGCAGTTGACGCATTTCGTCAACTGTTTTCAGCCTATTCGGCCATGATTGATCGCGTCGCGGTTGCCCCGCTGGGTGCACCGTACTGAGCTGAGTCGCACCGCACTGAGGAGCCATCGAATGAGCACTATCGAATCGTCCCTACCTGACCTGACCAGCATCCCGGATGCCACCGGCCACTACGGCGCCTACGGGGGCCGGTTCGTCCCCGAGGCGCTGGTCGCCGCGCTCGATGAGATCGACGCAGAATTCCGTGCGGCGCAAGCCGATCCGGCGTTCGGCGCAGAGTTGAGCCGGTTGCTGCGTGACTACGGCGGCCGGCCGTCACCGCTGTCGGAGGCCGAGCGGTTTTCCGAACATGCCGGCGGCGCAAGGGTGTTGCTCAAGCGCGAGGACCTCAACCACACCGGCTCGCACAAGATCAACAACGTGCTCGGCCAGGCGTTGCTGACCAAGCGGCTGGGCAAGAGCCGGGTGATCGCTGAGACCGGCGCCGGCCAGCACGGGGTTGCGACCGCGACCGCCGCGGCGCTGCTCGGCCTGGACTGCGTGGTCTACATGGGCGAGGAGGACACCCGGCGGCAGGCGCTGAATGTGGCCCGGATGAAGTTGCTCGGCGCCGAGGTGGTACCGGTGCGTGCCGGGTCCCGCACCCTCAAGGACGCGATCAACGAGGCCTTTCGGGACTGGGTGGCCAACGTCGAGAGCACTCACTACCTGTTCGGCACCGCGGCCGGCCCGCACCCGATCCCGCGGATGGTCCGGGAGTTCCACCGGGTGATCGGCCAGGAGGCCCGCGCCCAGGTGCTCGAGCGGACCGGCCGGTTGCCGGACGTGGTGGCTGCCTGCGTCGGCGGTGGCTCGAACGCGATCGGCATCTTCTACGACTTCATCGCCGATGCCGGGGTGCGACTGGTCGGCCTGGAAGCGGCCGGCGACGGCGTCGACACCGGCCGGCACGCGGCCACCATCACCGGCGGTTCGCCCGGGGTGCTGCACGGTGCGCGGTCCTACCTGCTGCAGGATGCCAACGGCCAGACCATCGAGTCGCATTCGATCTCGGCCGGCCTGGACTATCCGGGGGTGGGGCCGGAGCATTCCTGGTTGCATGACATCGGCCGGGCCGAGTACCGCCCGGTGACCGATGACGAGGCGATGGCGGCGTTCTCGCTGCTGTGCCGTACCGAAGGCATCATCCCGGCGATCGAGAGCGCGCACGCGCTGGCCGGCGCCCTGGTGCTGGGGCGTGAACTCGGTAGCGAGGCAACGATCCTGGTGAACCTGTCCGGCCGTGGCGACAAGGACGTCGCGACCGCCTCGAAGTACTTCGGCATCGTCAGCGATGACGAGCTTGCCGAGAGCGCAGTGCGCGCATGACCAGCCCGCTGGCCGACGTGCTGGCCAAGGCCAAGTCCGAGGGCCGCGCGGCGCTGATCGGTTACCTGCCGGTCGGTTATCCGGACGTGCCCACCTCGATCGAGGCGATGCGGGCCATGGTGGCTGGCGGCGCCGACGTCATCGAGGTCGGCGTGCCGTACTCCGACCCCGGCATGGACGGCGAAACCATCCAGGCCGCGGTGGATCCGGCGGTCCGGGCCGGGGTCGGTATACCCGACGTGCTGCGCGCGGTGGCAGCCGTCCACGAGGCCGGCGCGGTGGCTGTCGTGATGACCTACTGGAACCCGATTCACCGTTACGGTGTCGAACGATTCGCCGCTGACCTGGCCGCCGCTGGTGGTGCCGGTGCGATCACCCCGGACCTGATTCCGGACGAGGCCGGCGACTGGCTGGCCGCCAGCGCCGAGCACGGGTTGGACCGGGTGTTCCTGGTCGCGCCGTCGTCCACCGACGCCCGGGTGATCTCGACGGCTGCTGCCTCGCGAGGCTTCGTCTACGCCGCGTCCACGATGGGGGTGACCGGCACCCGCAGCACGGTCAGCGGCAGCGCGATCGCGCTGGTCGAGCGGTTCCGGCGGTTGGCGCCCGACATCGCGGTCTGCGTCGGGCTCGGGGTGTCCAACGCCGACCAGGCCGCCGAGGTGGCCGGGTTCGCCGACGGGGTGATCGTGGGTACTGCCTTCGTCCGGCGGCTGCTGGACTCACCGGACGCGGCCGGGGTGGCCGCGACCGGGGCGCTGGCCGCCGAGCTGGCTGAGGGCGTCCGCCGCCGCTGACCGATCGCGATCGGCCAGCGCCGTTACGGGATCAAGCGCCGTTAAGGGATCAAGCGCCGTTACGGGATCAGCAGCAGCTTGCCGGTGCTTCGGCGCTGCTCCAGGTCGTCGTAGGCGCGAGCAGCCTCGGCCAGCGGGTACCGGCCGCC
>JBDSAN010000040.1:0-4289 GCA_039922115.1 Jatrophihabitantaceae bacterium | reverse complement strand
CCCCGAAGCGCTGGGCCGCCGCGGCGCGCAGCATGTCGCGCGCCGCCGCACCGGCCGTGCGCAGGGGCGTGTAGTAGCCGCGAACGCTCATGCTGCCGCCGGTCAGCTGGGCGCCGGTGCCGGGGTTGGCGAACAGCGGATCTGCCGGCGCTGCTTCAGCGCGCACCCTGGCCCAATCCACCATCAATTCCTCGGCAACCAGTTGCGGCAGGCTGGTGTAGACACCCTGGCCCATCTCTGAACTGCCAACCAGGACCGTGATGCTCTCGTCGGTGCCGATCCGGATCCAGGTGTTCACCGAGGCGGCGCTCTGACCGGCCGCGCTAGCGGCCCGGGTGGCCGCGCCGGACAGCGGGCTCGCGAAGCCGACCGCAAAGCCGCCCGCGACGACCGCGCTGACCAGGAACCCGCGCCGAGATATCCCGGTGGCCGGTGCCCGATGCGCGGTCACTGACCGGCCGCCCGGTGAATCGCGGCCCGCACCCGCTGGTAGGTGCCGCACACGCAGATGTTGCTCATTGCCGCGTCGATCTGGGCATCGGTGGGCTTGGGATGGGACCGCAGCAGCCGCACCGCAGCCAGGATCATGCCGGACTGGCAGTAACCACACTGCGGAACCTGCTCGGCGATCCAGGCCTGCTGAACGGGATGGGCACCGGTCGGCGACAAGCCTTCGATCGTTGTCACCGAGCTCTCGCTGGCGTCGGCGATGGTCAGGTCACAACTGCGCTCGGTCGAACCGTCGACCAGCACCGTGCAGGCGCCGCATTCACCGATGCCACAACCGTATTTCGTGCCGGTGAGGCCGAGGACGTCGCGCAATGCCCAGAGCAGCGGCATCGATGGGCTGGCGCTGAGGACATGTTTCTGACCATTGACATTGAGGGTTGCCATAACACTGCCTTCGCGATCGCTGGGGGGCTGCGAATACAGAACTTTCGAGCGTGCATTGACCATCGACGTCGCCCCGGGTCACCTGAGCACTGGCTGGCCAATCGAGGCCGCAATGACAGGATTGTCATGTGAGCGCTGCGAGTCCTCGCGGGTGGGGCGGTGTTCAGGCAGGCAGCAGCAACTCGACCTGGAGCCAGCCCGCGAGGTCAGCCAGCTCAGCGCTCACCTTCGCGGTCATGGTCTTGGTGAACGGCACGTCCTGATGAATCGCATCGACTCGGAGCACCCGCTGCTTCAGGTCGGTGCTGGCATCGACCTTGCCGACCAAGCGATCGCCGTACAGGATCGGCATCGCCCAGTAGCCCCACCGCCGCTTGACCGCCGGCTTGTACATCTCCAACTGGTAGTCGAACTCGAAGATCTCCACCATCCGCTTGCGTTCGAAGACCAGCCGGTCCAACGGCGAGAGGATCGCCGTCCGGCCGCTGAATGCCCCGTCGAGATAAGTCGGATCGACCTGCCAACGGCCTTTGACGCCTTCGATGACGGCCGGTTCGCCGACCTCGTCCACCCCGTTCGGCTCGCCCGGGCTGACCGGACCCCTGGCACGCGCGATACCCAGGCTGCGCAACCGCCGCTCGTTGCGAATCCGCAGCGCTTGGGCAGCCGGCACCACCTCGTCGTCGGGATAGATCCGCGAGGCGAGGTCCCACAACCGGTCCCGACCGCGCCGGCCGGCAGCGGCAACCTCACCGCGCAACACCAGCATTTCCAGCATCATCGCGACGTTGCGGTTGTTGTTCCAGCCCGACGAGCGCCACGGCACGGTGCAGGTGTCAGGCAGTTCCCGCCCGGTCAGCGGGCCGTCGCGCAGCAGCTCATCGAGCAGATCGCGGCGGAAGGCGTCGTTGGCCGCCACCCAGTGCGCCTGACTTTCCAGCCAGTACGGCACCTCGCCGACACCGGGCCATTCGGCCATCTCGGCCCGGTAGAGCACCAGATCCTCGGCTGGCCGGAGCAGGCCGTGCAGGTCGATCAACGCCTGCTCGTCGACCGCGTCGGCGACCGCACCGCGAGGGCAGGACGACCCCAGCCTGCTCCACGCCACCAGCTCGGCATTCGGCGCGACCGCAGCCGTGAGGTCGTGCTGCAGCAGGGTGAGGTGTCGCACCGTGTCGATCAGGTCGCTCGGTCGCGGACTGTCAAGCAACTGCGCGCGGACGGCGATCCGGCGCGCGTCCGTCGGCGACAATTCGATCATGGGCACAGGCTAGGTGAGCAACCCGACAACCGCCGGGTAATCCCTGTGCGCGTCCAGCGTGGCTAGGTCAGGCCTTGAAGTGCTGGGAGACACCGAAGTTGTACAGCGGCACCGCGAACAGCGCCGCATCGCCGGCCAGTAGCGCGTCGGTCTCTCGCGCGGCCATTGCGACCGCTTCGCGCTGCTCGGCGCTGCGATCAGCCTCGGCCGTGTGAGCGCCGGCGACGGCGGCGGCCGTGCGAGCGCCGGCGACGGCGGCGGCCCAGGCCGTGGCCGGGATCGGCTAGCTCGACGGTGAACCGGGCGGGTAGTGACTGAGCCGAGGTCAGCCCATTGCGATCGGTCTGGGTGGCAGTGGCTATATAGCTGCCGCCGGCCAGGGCGGTGGCCGGCTCACAGAGCCAGTCGCGGTTGACGTCGACCACCGCGCTGCCTTGGCCGCAGCGGGTCACCAGGGGCGGGTTAGTACCGCATCGCGTGCCCCAAGCAGGTAGGGGCTATAGAAGCGGATACCCAAAAGGCCTCGGAAGCTCCGCCACAGCGGCTTCGGCGAGGCCTTAAGCTCCCCCGACTGGACTCGAACCAGTAACCCTTCGATTAACAGTCGAATGCTCTGCCAATTGAGCTACGGGGGACCGTACTCGCTGGCCGGGCCCGCCGCTGCAGTGCAACGACAGCGGTGGAACAGGCAGCGCGTTGAAGAATAGCCGATGCCGTAGCCGCCTCGCGCACACCCCCTGGCTCAAGGCAGACTGGACGGGCATCGTCCCTGTCGCAGAGAGGCCGCGAGCCCATGAAACCCTCGTTCGTCGTCGGTGTCGTTGTCGGCTATGTGTTCGGCGCCCGGGCCGGTCGCGAGCGTTATGAGGACCTGGTCGCCCTCGCCCGCCGGGTCGCCGGCAGCCAGACCGTGCAGGCCACCGCGGGCGTGCTGCAGGCGCAGCTGCACGAGCTCACCGGCCGAGCCCGCGACCGGTTGCACAACGGCGGGCCGGCCAGCCGGGTCAATGGCGTCCCCGCAGCGGCTAACGGGCACAGCCATCATTAGCGCGATCGCCAGCAGCTAGGACTCGACCAGCGCTTCCGGCGGCAGCTCCGCGATCCGGGCCAGGTAGCCGGCCAGCAC
This sequence comes from Jatrophihabitantaceae bacterium, assembly GCA_039922115.1. Classification (GTDB taxonomy): domain Bacteria; phylum Actinomycetota; class Actinomycetes; order Mycobacteriales; family Jatrophihabitantaceae; genus Jatrophihabitans_A. The sequence goes on along the minus strand of JBDSAN010000040.1, from coordinate 1,008 downwards.
CACCCGCGCCTGTGGTGTGTCCGGGGTTGCCGAATCCAGCCTGGCCGTCCACCGGATGCCGTCCACCCCTGGCTTGCGGCGGCCGACGATCCGGCCGGTGCCGCCGGGCACCTGCACCTGCTCCCAGCGTCCGATACTGCGCTCGACCCGAGCCCGCACCACGATCGGCAGGTTGCGCGGTTCGGCCGGGCGCAGCCGCAGGGCCGGCAGGTCGGTCACGATGGACTGCTCGTCGAGCACACCTTCGATCAGTTCCAGGCCGGCGTCGGTCCAGGTCGCCTTGACCACCAGGTCCCAGTCGATCCGACGCCAGCTGCCCGACTGCGGAACCCACAGCCCCAGCTGGCTGGCGGCCACCGTGTGCGGGCCATCGTCAGCCAGCGCCAGCCAGCGCTCGGTGGGTTGCTTCAACGAGCGCAGCGCGGCCGGCACCCTGATCCGGCGGTTGAGCAGTCCCATCAGGACTCGCCACCGCTGGCACGCAGCTTGATCTCGCGCTGCTTGAGTTCCAGCTCGATCAGTCCGGGCCACAGGCTGGCCACCTGATCAGTGTCGCCGTTGGACTCGGCTCGCTGCAGCGTCGCCTTCAACTGCCCGATCTCCTTCTCGATCACCGTATTGGCCAGGCTGGCCACCATCGCCATCGCATAGGACTCGGCTCGCTCGGGCTGCACCCGCAGCGGCTCGACCGCGAGCGCATTCACCGCCATCCGCGCCTCGGACTCGGCCGGCAACTGCTCGGCCACCAGCGCCGGCCAGTCCGGGCCGGGCCGGCCGGTCGCTGCCCCGCCGGCGGCGGCCATCGCTACCTGCAGTTGCTGGTGCACGGCGCCCAGAAACGCGTTGCTACCCAGCTCGTCGAACTGCACGCCGACCACGTTCGGTAGCTGCAGGGCCGCCTTGATGACCTCGCGCTCGGTTGCGACCACCCGCGCCGGCACGCTCGCCGTGGCCGGTGCCTGCTGCTCGGCCGGCTGGCTGCGCTGCCCCCGCTCGCCGGAGCGCACC
>JBDSAN010000039.1:0-12766 GCA_039922115.1 Jatrophihabitantaceae bacterium | reverse complement strand
CGGTGGTCGCCGGTGCGGTGCTGACCGCGCCGCTGTGGCTCTACCAGCTGTGGGCCTTCGTCACCCCCGGCCTGCGCAAGCACGAGAAGCGGTGGACGGTCGCCTTCGTCGGCATGTCGACGGCGCTGTTCGCCCTCGGTATGGGGCTGGCCTACCTGACCCTGTACAAGGGTTTGAGCGTGCTGATCACCCAGGCCGGTAACGGCACCCAGGCCGCGTTGGACGTCACCAGCTACATCTCCTTCGTGATCTTGATGCTGGTCATTTTCGGCGCGTCCTTCGAGCTGCCGTTGCTGATCGTGATGCTGAACGCGGTCCGGGTGCTGCCGTTCTCGATCCTCAAGCGCGGCCAGCGCCTCGGCATCTTCCTGATCTTCCTGTTCGCGGCGGTCGCGACCCCGTCCACCGACCCGTTCACGATGGTGGCGATGGCCATTCCGATGGTGCTGCTGTTCGAGCTGGCGGTGCTCTGGTGCTTTCTCTACGACCGGCGCCGGGCCCGCCGCCAGTTGGCCGAGGAGCAGCAGCAACTGGCCGATGACGTCGCCTCGGTGGTGAACCCGATCCCGGAGCGGATCGAGCAGCCGGTCGAGTCGGAGTGGACGGACCTGCCGTGAGCCGGCAAACGAAGCGCTGGTGAGCAAGCCCCGCATCACCCTGGTGGTGAACCCGGCATCCAACAAGGGAGCGGCTGTCCAGGTAGGCGTCCGGGTCGCTGAGCACCTGGCCACAGCAGCTGAGGTCCGGGTGCTGTCGGGCGCCAGCCAGGCCGAGTCGGTCGCGCTGCTGGCCACGGCCGCCGAGGGCGCCGACGCGGTGGTGGTGTGCGGCGGGGACGGCATCGCGCACCTCGCGGTGAACGCGCTGGCCGAAGGCGAGGTTCCACTCGGGATCATTCCGGCCGGCAGCGGCAACGATGCGGCAGCCGTGCTGGGTGTGCCGACCGACCCGTTGCGGGCAGCCGATGCGCTGCTGGCCGCATTGCTGGCCGGCTCGGTGGCCCGGATCGATCTCGGACACTGCGCGGCCGCGCCGGTGTCGCCGTCAGCGTCGGGCCGCTGGTGGTTGACGATGCTCTACGGCGGCTTCGATTCGGCGGTGAACGAGCGGGCGAACGCGATGCGGTGGCCGGCCGGCAAGCGCCGCTACGACCTGGCGATCGCCGCCGAGCTGATCCGGCTCCGGCCGCGCCGCGCCCAGTTGAACCTGGACGGCCTGGAGCTGGAGTTGCCGATCACGCTGGTCGCGATCGGCAATGGCCCGCAGTACGGCGGGGGAAAGCGGATGACGCCGACCGCCAAGATGGACGACGGGATGTTCGACATCACCGTGGTCGGGCCGGTCTCACGCCGGACGCTGGCGATGCTGGCCCCGAAGCTGCCCCGGGCCGGCCACATCGGGCACGTCGCGGTGACCCAGTACCGGGCCAGGTCGGTGAGCTTCGCCGCCGAGGACGTGATCTGCTATGCCGACGGCGAGCGGGTCGCGGCGCTGCCGGTGCACACCACCTGCGTGCCGGCCGCGCTGCCGGTACTGGTCCCGATCGGGCCGGTGCCGCCCGGGCTCACCACTAGCCCGCTGAACCGCTAGCGGCGGAACAGCTCAGCGCACCCGAACAGCTCGGTACACCCGAATGGTTCAGCGCACCCGGATGCCGCGGGTTCGCACGATCCAGCAGGCAAGCAGGGTGCCGGCCGTCCAGATGGCCAGCCCGGTCAGTGCCAGCAGCAACCCGTGCATCTCAGCGCTTCGCCACGACCGGGGCAGCATCCGCAGGATCGTGCGAGGCGTGTCACCGACCGGATCGACCAGGTAGAGCAGCGCGTAGGGCACCGCCAGGTGGCTCAGCCAGCGCGCGGTGCCGGGCAGGTTCGTCCGCTCGCGCCAGCGTTGCCGCAACCGCCGGGTGGCCACCGGCAGCAGCACCGACACCACGTTGCCGACACCGAGCCAGGCCATGATCGGCAGCGCGACGCCGGGCAAGGTGAGCACCAGCCGGTACGGGACCTCGCTGCGCAGGGTCAGGATCGCGGTCAGCAGCAGGGTCGGCGCGCCCACGATCACCAGCAGCGCGCAGTTCTTCGTGAGCAGCAACCGGCTGATCGGCACGCCGCTGGCCAAGCTCACCCGCACCCGGGGGGCGTCCAGGCCGAGCACGTTCGTGGTGGTGACATCGGCCAGGATGAACACCGCGAAGTACGTGCCGACCAGGATCACCCAGTCACCGTGGCTGCCCCCGCGCAGCGGCACCCAGGCCAGCCAGAGCAGCGACAGGGCCAGGTTCAGCCCGGCCCCCAGCAGCCAGTTGCACGGCCAGTTGAACGACCAGCGCACCTCGGCCAGCACCCGCCGGACCAGGTGGTGTTCCAGCATCGCCGGGTCGCCCGAGGTATCGGTGAGCGAGACCGGCGGTTGCAGCATGTAGCCAGTCTGCCCGTTGTTGCTGAGCTTCGCTTCTGTGTTCATGCCATCGCAAAGGCATTGAAACGGACATTTTGTCTATTGTCCGCCGGTCAGTAAGCGAAGGATCGTATTGCTTGCGGGTGCGCACCGCCTGTAATCCATCACCACGTACGAAAGGCCGCCAGATGCCCTCAGTTACCCGCGTTGGCAGGCTCGGCGTGCTGATCCTGGCCACGCTCAGCCTGACTATGACCTCGGCCTATGCCGCGACCTGGACGGTCAGGGCAGGCACCACCACCGTCGGCAGCACGAGCTGGTCCGGCGCATCGACCGGCAGCTCGCCACAACTGCGCTTCATCGATGGGACAACCACCTTCGAGGTCGACTGCTCCTCGGCCACCCTGTCCGGTGCGGTGCCGCACCTGGGTAGCGGCCTCAGCGGCCCGTTGCTGAGCGTGACCGGTGCGACGATCTCCGGCGGCTGCACCGCAGCGCCAGTCGGTGCGATGTCAGCCACGATCAGCGGCAGCATGTCCTTCAACGGCTCGTCCTACGGCGCAGCGGTCACCACCGGTTGGCTGAGCGGCGTCAGCTGGCATTTCACCAATCCGATCTGCTCGTTCACGGTGACCGGAGCTACCGATGCCACCTACAACAACTCGACCCGGATCCTGAACCTGCAGCCGATCGGCGGCAGCGGGCACGTCCTCACCGCGAACGTCGCCGGCGGCGGCAGTACCTGTGCCGGCCAGGTGCACAACGGGGACCCGTTCAGCTGGCTGGTGTCGCTGAACGTCAGCACGCCGCTCGGGCCGCTGGTCATCACCTCACCCTGATCAGGCCAGGACGTAGCCGGCTAGCCAATTGCTTCGATTGTCACGCTGACAGCCAGCCGGTCGGCGGTGAAGGCGACCTCGGACAGGTCGCTGATCACAGCCAAAACTCCATCGAGGCCGTCGCTGGTGGTCAGCACGCCGAGCACCGGGCAGCCAGCGGCAACGCCCGCCGTGACGCCGGCGACCGAGTCCTCGACCACCAGGCACCGCTCGGCCGGCACGCCGATTCGCTCGATCGCGGCCAGGTACGGATCGGGCGCCGGCTTGCCGAGCTGAACGGTCTCGCTGGTGATCAGGTTTCGCGGCAACGGCAGCCCGGCGGCCTGGATTCGAGAGCGAGCCAGCGCCAGCGGCGCCGAGGTCACCACCGCCCAGCGCGCGGTGGGCAGCGCATCCAGCGCCGCCAGCGCGCCGGCCACCGCGATCACATCGGAGGTGTCCTCAACCTGCCGGTCGTTGAGGGCGCTGGCCAACTGCTCGCGCTGATCGGCCGGCAGGTCAGGTAGCACCTCAGCTAGCACCTGGCCGGCCGGGATGCCGTGCAGGTACTCGGCGAACAGCTCGAACGGCTGATCCAGCTCCGTGGCCAACCACCGCCAGGCGCGCAGCACGCTGGCGCCGGAATCGACCAGGGTGCCGTCCATGTCGAATAGCACCGCGCTGCCCGTCCAACTCCACGATCGGCTCACCGGGCCCAGTCTGGTCGATCAGAAAATCCGGCGGCGGCCGGCCCGTACGCTGGACTCATGTCCTCGCCGGCACAGCGCTATGCCCAAGCTCGTCAGCGGACGAGGTACCCAGCGCTCACCGAGTTTCGAGCCGAGTACAGCTTCGAACTCGATGACTTTCAGATCCAGGCCTGCCACGCGCTCGAGGACGGCAGCGGGGTGCTGGTCTGCGCTCCCACCGGGGCCGGCAAGACCGTGGTCGGCGAGTTCGCGATTCACCTGGCGCTGGCGATGGGCCAGAAGTGCTTTTACACCACGCCGATAAAGGCATTGTCGAACCAGAAGTACAACGACCTGCTGGACCGTTATGGCCCCGACCGGATCGGCCTGCTGACCGGCGACAACGCGATCAACCCGCATGCCCCGGTGGTGGTGATGACCACCGAGGTGCTGCGCAACATGCTCTACGTCGGTAGCGATGCGCTGACCGGCCTGGGTTACGTCGTGATGGACGAGGTGCACTACCTCGGTGACCGGTTCCGCGGCGCGGTCTGGGAAGAGGTGATCATCCACCTGCCCGATGCGGTGCGGCTGGTGTCGCTGTCGGCCACCGTGTCCAATGCCGAGGAATTCGGCGACTGGCTGGTCGAGGTGCGCGGTGACACCCGGGTGATCGTGCATGAGCAGCGGCCGGTACCGCTGTGGCAGCACATGCTGGTCGGGCATCGGATGTTCGACCTGTTCGCCGCTGACGACGGCTCGGTCGAGGTTGATCGGACGTTGGTCCAGTACGTCCGGGACCGGGACCGGCTTGCCGACCTGGACGGTACCGGTGGCCGGCCGGGCCGTGGCCGCAACCGGTACGGCGGCCCGCGCCGCTCTGGCTGGCGGCCGCCGCACCGTCCGGACGTGATCGGACGGCTGGACCGCGAAGGCCTGCTGCCGGCGATCACCTTCATCTTCAGCCGGGCAGGTTGCGATGCCGCCGTCCGGCAGTGCATCGCGGCGAACCTGCGGCTGACCGACGATCGGGAGCGCGACGAGATCCGCGCATTCGTCGAAGCCCAGACCACCAGCCTGAGCGCCGATGACCTGGACGTGCTCGGCTACTGGGATTTTCTGGACGGCGTGCAACGTGGGGTGGCTGCCCACCATGCAGGATTGATCCCGGTTTTCAAGGAGATTGTCGAGCAGCTGTTCGTGCGCGGCCTGGTTCGGGCGGTGTTCGCGACCGAAACCCTGGCGCTCGGGATCAACATGCCGGCCCGCACCGTGGTGCTGGAGCGGTTGGTGAAGTTCAACGGCGAGGCGCATACCGACCTGACCGCGGGGGAGTACACCCAGCTGACCGGCCGGGCCGGCCGGCGCGGTATCGACATCGAGGGTCACGCTGTCGTGCAATGGAGCCCGGACCTGGACCCGGCTCGGGTCGCCGGGCTGGCATCGACCCGCACCTACCCGCTGCGCTCGTCGTTCCGGCCGTCCTACAACATGGCGATCAACCTGGTGTCCCAGCTCGGCCGGGAAAGTGCCCGTGAGTTGCTGGAATCGTCGTTCGCGCAGTTCCAGGCCGACCGCTCGGTGGTGGGCGTATCGCGCCAGATCGCCCGCAACGATAAGGCAATGCAGCAGCTGACTGAGAAGATGCACTGCCACCTCGGTGACTTCGCCGAGTACGCCCAGTTGCGCAGCCAGCTGTCTGATCGGGAGAAGTCCCTTGCAAAGCAAGGAACATCTCAGCGTCGAGCGGCGATTGCCCAGTCATTGGAGGCGCTGTCGGTCGGCGACGTGATCCGGATCCAGAATGGTCGCCGGGCCGGCCTCGCGGTGGTGCTCGATCCCGGCGTCTCGCCGATCGCCGACCCCAGGCCGCTGGTGCTCACCGATGCCCGGTGGGCCGGGCCGGTGACCATGCTGGACTTCTCCCAGGCGGTGGAGGTGCTGGGCACACTGCGGGTTTCCAAGCACTTCAACCATCGCAACCCGACCGCCCGGCGTGATCTTGCCGCTTCGATCCGCAACCTGCGGATTCCGGACGAGCCGCGGGGCGCCAGGCGCAAGCAGGCCGGCCTGGCTGGTGATGACGCCGAACTCGCCCAGCTGCGCAGCCAGATGCGGGCGCATCCATGTCATGGCTGTCACGACCGCGAGGAGCACGCCCGCTGGGCGGAGCGTTTTACCCGCTTGCAAAAGGAGAATGACGCCCTGGCCCGCAAGGCGGAGGGACGCACTCACCTGCTGTCGCGGACCTTCGACCGGATCTGCGCGCTGCTCACCGAACGCGGCTACCTGCTGCCAGCAGATCAGGCTGGCCCGATCGCGTCGGCTGCTTCGGCCGGCGAGCCAGTGGCCGAGGCCGGCAAGCAACGGATCAGCCTGGCCGGCCAGCAGCTGTCCCGGATCTGGTCGGAGTCCGACCTGCTGATCGCCGAATGCTTGAGCTCGGGTTGCTGGGCAGGTCTGGACGCCGCCGAGCTGGCCGGGGTGTGCTCGGCGGTGGTGTACGAAGCTCGCCGGGACGAGCTGGGCGCGCCGAAGCTGCCGACCGGCAAGATCCGGGACGCGCTGGCCGAGACGCTGCGGCTGTGGGGCGCGCTCAGCGAGCGGGAGGCCGAGCACGGGCTGCCGACCACTCGCGAACCGGACCTTGGCTTCGTCTGGGCGAGTTACCGGTGGGCGCGCGGCGACTCCCTGGAGAAGGTGCTGAACTCGATCGCGGCCGATGGCAGCGCGCTACCGGCTGGTGATTTCGTCCGATGGATGCGCCAGTTGCTCGACCTGACCGAGCAGCTGTCGCGCGCCGACGCGATCGACCCGGCGATCCGTACCACCGCCGGCGCGGCGTGCGCCGCCCTGCGAAGAGGCGTGGTGGCACAGCACATCTGAGCGCGAGTCTTGGGCCTGCTTAGGCTGGCAAACACAGCGTGGTGGCACAGCACATCTGAGCGCGAGTCAGAACGCGGTGCTAGCGGTTGGCCAGCGCCGTGGTGAGCCGGCCGATTGAGCTGTCCAGGCCGAACCGCTCACCGAGCGCGCTGAGCAGTTCCGGGTCGGCGGGTTCGGCTGGGATCGTCGTGCTCAACTCATCGATGCCGACATCGGTACGCCCGCGCACCACCGCAGGCGCTACCGCCAGGTAGTCCAGCGCGGCCATGATCTTGGCCCGTACCGGCGAGCCCATCCGGGCGTCGCCGGACTTGGCGGCCGCCACGATGTTCTCGATCGTGCCGAACTTGCTGACCACCAGCGCGGCGGTCTTGACCCCGATGCCGGCCACGCCGGGCAGGCCGTCGGACGGGTCGCCGCGCAGCATCGCGAAGTCGGCGTAGTGCTCGGCCGGCACCCCGTACTGGGCGAGCACCTCGTCCGGGGTGAACTCGACCAGCTTGGCGATGCCCTTGCCGGTGTAGAGCACTCGCACCCGCTCGGTGGTCAGATCGATCAGGTCGCGATCGCCTGACACCACATCCACCTGGTGACCGGCCTGGTCATAGCGGGCGGCCAGGGTAGCGATCACGTCGTCGGCTTCGAAACCGGCAGCGCCGACCGCGCACAACCCGGCCGCCTCGAGCACCTTGAGCAGCACCGGTACCTGTGGTTCCAGCAGGTCCGGCACCTGCTCGATGTCCGGCTTCGAAGCCGGCGTGAAGGCCTGCACCCGATGCGCCTTGTAGGACGGCAGCAGCGCCACCCGGAAGGCCGGGCGCCAGTCGTAGTCCAGGCAGGCGACGAAGTCGGTCGGGGAGAACCGGGTGATCAGGGTCGAGACCATGTCGGTGAAACCGCGCACCGCGTTGACCGGCATCCCGTCCGGTGCGGTCACGGTGTCCGGCACGCCGTAAAAGGCTCGGAAGTACAGGCTGGCCGAATCCAGCAGCATCACGCGCTTCACGCTGACACGGTAACGGTCCGGCGCGATACGGTCTGCAGATGGTCTACGTGATCGGTGAGGCCCTGATCGATCTGGTGTTGCAGTCGAGCGCCGGCTCGGGCAGCGACAGCTACCTCGCGCACCCCGGCGGCAGTCCATACAACGTGGCGATCGGGCTGGCTCGGCTCGGCCAGCCCAGCCGGTTGCTGGCGCGGCTGTCCGGCGATGCGTTCGGCCGGCAGTTGCGCGGGCACGCCCAGGCCAACCAGGTCGACCTGTCGCTGGCGGTGGCGGCCAGCGAGGCGTCCACCCTGGCCGTGGTCAGCCTGGATGCCGACCGCAACGCCACCTACGACTTCTACCGGACGGGTACCGCGGACTGGCAGTGGACCGAGGCCGAGCTGAGTCGGCTGCCTGCCGATGCCGGCTGGGTGCACACCGGCTCGATCGCGTCCTGGACCGAGCCGGGTGCCTCAGCGATCGAGGCGCGGCTGGCTGCCTGCACCCCGGCGACGGTGATCAGCTACGACCCGAACATCCGGCCGGCGCTACTGGCAGAGCATGCGGCCGGGCTGGCCCAGGTCGAGCGGCTGGTCGCGCTGTCGACGGTGGTCAAGGCCTCGGCCGAGGACCTGACCTGGCTCTACCCGCAGCGGCCGCTGACCGAGGTGCTGGCCCGCTGGCAGGCTAGCGGGCCGTCCATTGTGGTGGTCACCGACGGCGGCCGGGGTGCGCAGGCCATCGTCGCCGGCAGCGAGCCGTTCACGGTCGCGGCCCGTCCGGTCGAGGTGGTCGACACGGTCGGTGCTGGCGATGCGTTCATGTCCGGCCTGATCAACGCGCTGGCCCGGGACAGCGTGCTTGCCGGGGTCCCTGACCCGGACGCGGTGCGGGCAGCGGTGGCCGAGGCGATCCTGGTCGCGGCGCTGACCTGCGCCCGAGCCGGGGCCAACCCGCCGACCGCTCAGGAACTGGCCGCGGCCCGCCAGCCGAGTCACTGACCCGGCCGGCGCCGCTAGCCGGCTGTCTGGCTGTACTCGCTGGCCTCGACCACGGTCGAACCACGCACCACCAATTCGGTGTCGAGCACCACGTCCGACGGCTCGATGTTGCCGCCGAGGCAGTCCAGCAGCTCCTGGGCGAGCACCGCGCCCTGCTCGCCGACCGGTTGCCGGATCGTGCTCAGGTCGAGCAGGTCGGCGGTGGCGTGATCGTCGAAGCCGATCACCGCGACATCCTGCGGAACCCGCAGGCCGCGCCGGCGGATCGCCCGGATCGCTCCGTAGGCCATCTCATCCGATTCAGCGAAGACCGCGGTGGGCGGCTCGGCCTCGCCGAGCAGTTGCACCATGGCCGCCTCACCGCCCTCGACGGTGAAGTAGCCGAGCCGTTCCATCGACTCGTCCGGCTCGATGCCGGCCGCCATCAGCGCCTGCCGGTAGCCGGTGCCCCGGTGATGGGGCGGGGTGAAGCGCATCGGGTCATCGGTGTCGCCGCCGATCAGGCCGATCCGGCGATGACCGAGCGAGAGCAGGTGCTCAACGGCGGTGCGCGCGGCCGACACGTCATCGATGCGCACCGAGAACATGCCCGGATGGTGCACGCCGATCACGCCCACCGGCAGCTCGAGCGTCTTCAATGCGGCGACCTCGTCATCGGTCAGCGCCAGGCTGACGATGAGCACCGCGTCGACTCGCTTGCGCACCGGCAGGATCGAGAAGAACTGCGACCGGCCGTCGCTGTCGCCGAGGTTGTGCAGCAACAGGTCATAGCCGGCCGCGCTGAGCACTGACTCGACCGAGCCGAGCACTTCGGCGAAGAACCACCGGTTGACGAAGGGCACCACCACGCCGAGCGTGGACGAGCGCCCGCTGGCCAGCCGCGCGGCGAACGGCGAGGCCACGTAGTCCAGTTCCTGGGCGGCCGCCAGCACCTTGTCCCGGGTCGCCGCCGCCACGTCCGGCAGGCCGCGCAGCGAGCGTGACACGGTCGCAATCGAGACACCGGCAAGCTTGGCGACGTCCTCGATACTCGCTGCCATCCAAGGTCCTCCTGAAAGTCTTTACAGCACCGTATTCCAACGGACACGTTGAGGCCAGACTCGGCCGCCAACAGCCGCCCGAGCAATTCCTCAGCACCGGCTGGCACACTCTGAGCCGTGCCGACGCTGCTGAAGAACGGACGGATCTATACCCCGTGGTCGCCGGGCGCCACCGCACTGCTGATCGAGCGCGGACGGTTGGCTTGGCTAGGCGACGAAGCTACCGCAGCCAGCATGGTGGCCGACGAGGTGATCGACCTGGCCGGCGCGCTGGTCACGCCGGCCTTCGTCGATGCACACTGCCACCTGACCGATACCGGACGGGCCTTGACCGGGCTGGACCTGGCCGGCTGCGGCACGCTGGCCGAGGCGCTGGCGGCGGTGGAGCAGTTCGCCCGGGCCGGCGCGGGCCGGCCGGTGCTTGGCTCGGGCTGGGACGAGACCCGCTGGCCGGAGCGGCGTGCGCCAACGGCCCGCGAACTGGATCGGGCCGGTTACGGCGGCCTGGTCTACCTGGCCCGAACCGACGCCCACTCGGCGGTGGTGTCCTCGGCGCTGATGGCCAGCGTGGCGGGGTTGCCCGGCCTGGACGGCTACGCCCCGACCGGCCAGCTAACCAGGGCGGCCCATCATGCCGTGCGCGAGGTGGCGCTCGGCTCGATCAGCCCAGGCCAGCGGGCCGAGCTGCAGCGGGTCGCGTTGCGCCGGGCAGCCGCGCTCGGGGTGGCCGCCGTGCACGAGATGGCCGGGCCGGAGATTTCCAGCGCTGAGGACCTGGCCGGCCTGCTCGCGCTGGTCGCGGCCGAGCCGGACCTGCCAGAGGTCTATGGCTACTGGGGTCAGCTCGGCGGTGTCCAGGCCGCCCGGGAACTCGGCGCGATCGGGGCCGGCGGGGACCTGTTCTGCGACGGATCGATCGGCTCGCACACCGCCGGCATGCGCGAGCCGTACCTCGACGCCGACACCAGTGGTTACCTGCGCTTCGCGACCGCCGAGCTGGCCGAGCACATCGTCGAATGCACCGAAGCCGGGTTGCAGGCAGGCTTTCATGCCATTGGCGATGCGGCCACCGACCAGGTGGTGGCCGCCATGCGAATGGCGATCGACAAGCTCGGGCCGCGGGTGAGCGCGGCCGGGCACCGGATCGAGCATGCCGAGCTGGTCACCGACCTTGCCGCGTTCGCCGAGGTCGGCCTGGTCGCCTCGGTCCAGCCGGCCTTCGACGCCAGCTGGGGCGGCGAGCACGGCATGTACGCCGAGCGGCTGGGTGCCGATCGGGCCGGCCGGCTCAACCCGCTGGCCGGTTTCGCTGCCGCCGGGGTGCCGCTGGCGCTGGGCGCGGACTCGCCGGTCACCCCGATCGACCCGTGGGGTGCGGTGCGGGCCGCGGCTTACCCGCACTTCGGCCGGCACGCCCTGTCGGTGCGGGCCGCGATGATCGCGCACACCCGCGGCGGCTGGCGCGCTGCCGGCGCCGACGGTGATGGCTCCGGGATGCTGGCGCCGGGCACGCCGGCCACCTTCGCGGTCTTCGACGCCGGGCCCGCAGCCGAGGGCAGCGGGCCGTCCGGGTTGCCCGGCCTCGATGCCGATCAGCCGTTGCCGCGTTGCCTGCGCACCGTGCTGCGGGGCCGGGTGCTGTTCGATTCCGGCGAGCTCCGATGAAGCGGCGGCTGCTGCTGGCGCTGGCCAGCGGGCTGGTCGGCGTGCTGGCCTTTCCGCCGTTCGGTGTCTGGCCGCTGGCGATGCTGTCGGTGGCCGGGCTGTCATCGGCCGTCCATGGTCGGCGCTGCCGGCACGGTGCCTGGCTCGGCTTCGCCTTCGGGGTTGGGCTGTTCGCGCCGATGCTGCACTGGACGTCCACCTACGTCGGAGCGGTGCCCTGGCTGGTGCTGGTGTTCTCCCAGACCTGGTACCTGGCTGCCCTCGGCGCGGTGCTGCCGCTGGTCGCCCGGTTGCGCTGGGCGCCGGTGTTCACCGCGGCGCTGTGGGTGGCCGAGGAGGCGCTGCGTGACCGGCTGCCGTTCGGCGGCTTCCCGTGGGGACGGTGGGCGTTCAGCCAGTCGGAGTCACCACTGAAGTGGTTCGCAGCACTCGGCGGCGCGCCGCTGGTCAGCTTCATGGTCGCGCTGGCCGGTGCCGGCCTGGCGGCCGCCATCGTCGGACGGCCCGCCGCCGCACAGCCCGCGTGGGCTGCCGGCGTGCTAGCTGCCGGAGGACGGGGCAGCTGGTGGTCGACCGGGCCCCGGCGCGGTCGGCTCGGCGGCGCGGTGCTCGCGCTGCTGGTGATCGTGGTCGGCGCCGGCCTGGCCTGCCGCTGCGGCCAGACCTCAGCCATCAGCGCACCATCACGGTGGCAGCTATCCAGGGTGACGTTCCGGACCGGGGCCTGGAGTTCAACGCCCGCCGCCGGCAGGTGCTGGACAACCACGTGAACCAGACGCTGGCCCTGGCCGCTGAGATCAAGGCCGGCACGGTCGCCCGGCCGAGCGTGGTGCTCTGGCCTGAGAACGCCAGCGATATCGACCCGACCGACAACCCGGACGCCGCCCAGCAGATCCAGCGGGCCACCGACGCGGTCGGCGTGCCGATCCTGGTCGGTGCGCTGCTGGACGGGCCCGGTCCGGACCATGTCACCAACGCCGGCATCGTCTGGATGCCGTCCGGCTCGGCCCAGCCCGGCCCTGGCCAGCGCTACGTCAAGCGGCACCCGGTGCCGTTTGCCGAATACATCCCGCTGCGGTCGCTGGCCCGGCGGGTCAGCAACAAGGTCGACTTGGTCCAGTGGGACATGGTTGCTGGTTCTGGCAACGGTCTGATCAGCCAGACGCCGGTGCCGCTGGGCGATGTGATCTGCTTCGAGATCGCCTATGACGGCCTGGTCAACTCATCGGTACGCGCCGGTGCGCAGCTGCTGGTGGTGCAGACCAACAACGCCACCTTCGGC
>JBDSAN010000038.1:0-11083 GCA_039922115.1 Jatrophihabitantaceae bacterium | reverse complement strand
AGCCGGGCCAAGGCCGAAGACCACGGCCTGCGGGTGCTCACCCCGGCCGAGGCGTGTGCCGAGGCCGACCTGATCATGATCCTGGCCCCCGATCACAAGCAGCGCGCGCTGTACGCCGAGGCGGTCGAGCCGAACCTGGCCGACGGCGACGCGATCTTCTTCGGCCACGGCTTCAACATCCGGTTCGGCTACATCAAGCCGCCGGCAAACGTCGACGTGGCGATGGTCGCGCCGAAGGGCCCCGGCCACCTGGTCCGTCGCCAGTTCGTGGACGGCAAGGGCGTCCCGGTGCTGGTCGCGGTCGAGCAGGACGCGACCGGCGATGCGTTGGCGCTGGCGCTGGCCTATGCCAAGGCGATCGGCGGCACCCGGGCCGGCGCGATCCAGACCACCTTTACCGAAGAGACCGAAACTGACCTTTTCGGCGAGCAGTCGGTGCTCTGTGGCGGCGCCTCGCAGCTCGTCCAGTATGGCTTCGAGGTGCTCACCGAGGCCGGCTACGAGCCCGAGATCGCCTACTTCGAGTGCCTGCACGAGCTGAAGCTGATCGTCGACCTGATGTATGAGGGCGGCATCGCCAAGCAGCGCTGGTCGGTGTCGGACACCGCCGAGTACGGCGACTACGTCTCCGGCCCGCGGGTGATCGATGCGCACGTGAAGGACAACATGAAGGCGGTGCTGGCCGACATCCAGAGCGGGGCGTTCGCCGCCCGGTTCATTGCTGATCAGGACGCCGGCGCACCGGAGTTCAAGGCGCTTCGCGCCAAGGGCGAGCAGCACCCGATCGAGGAGACTGGCCGCAAGCTGCGCGGGCTGATGAGCTGGGTCAACTCCGATGCCGACTCCGATTACGTCGAGGGCACCGCCGCCCGATGAAGCTGGCGGTGATTCCCGGCGACGGCATCGGCATCGAGGTCACCGAGCAGGCGATCAAGGTGCTCGATGCGGTGCTGCCGGGTGTCGATCAGACCCACTACGACCTCGGCGCCGGCCGCTACCACCGCACCGGTGAAACGCTGCCGGACTCGGTGCTGGCTGAGCTGCGCCAGCAGGACGCGATCCTGCTCGGCGCGGTCGGCGATCCGTCGGTGCCCGCCGGCGTGCTCGAACGCGGGTTGCTGCTGCGGCTGCGATTCGCTTTGGATCATTACGTGAACCTGCGTCCGGCCAAGCTCTATCCGGGCGTGCCGACACCGCTGGCGGGACGTCCCGAGATCGACTTCGTGGTCTACCGCGAGGGCACCGAGGGCCCGTACACCGGCAACGGGGGAGCGCTCCGGGTTGGTACCCCGCACGAGGTGGCGACCGAGGTCAGCGTGAACACCGGCTTCGGGGTGGAGCGGGTGGTGCGGGCGGCGTTCCAGGCGGCGACCGGGCGGCCCCGCAAGCACCTCACCCTGGTGCACAAGAACAACGTGCTCGTCTATGCCGGTGACCTGTGGTTCCGCACGGTTGCCCGGGTGGCCGAGGAATACCCGGACGTGGCGGTTGCCTACCAGCACGTGGACGCGGCCACCATCCACCTGGTGACCGACCCGGGCCGCTTCGATGTGATCGTCACCGACAACCTGTTCGGCGACATCCTCACCGACCTCGCGGCCGCGGTGTCCGGTGGCATCGGCTTGGCTGCCAGCGGGAATCTCAACCTCAGCGGCAGCGCCCCGTCGATGTTCGAGCCGGTGCACGGCTCAGCGCCCGACATCGCCGGGCAGGCCATCGCCGATCCGACCGCGGCGATCCTGTCGGTGGCACTGTTGCTGGCCCAGCTCGGGCACCAGGCCGAGTCCGGACGGGTGGAGGCTGCCATCGCGGCCGACCTGGCTGCTCGCGATCATGCCCAGCCGGGCAAGACCAGCGAGATCGGCGACCGGATCGCGGCAGCCCTGTAGCGACCGGTAGGGAAATCCGGTAAGGAAATGTCGCCATGAACGGGAGCCCTGACTCACGCGCCGGGTGACAGTGGCGTCAGGCGCGCGATCAGGCGCGCGATCATGCGCGGGGTAGCGCCTTGACCGCGCAGTCGTCCACGCCGCAGCCGCCAGAGCCACAGTCGCTACCGCACGGGCCGGCCGCGGCCAGGATTGCAGCGTCCACCTGGCGTTCCCGCGCGGCCCGCTCGGACAGCCGCGCCGTCCGCAGCAGGCCCTGCACGATTACCAGCAATAGCAGCGCAAACAGCGCCAGCACGCCACCGAACAGGTGGCCGGCCAGGCTACCGGACAGCACCGCCACCAGCACCCCGGCCACCAGCAAGGCCAGCGCCAGCGGCGCGAGCAGCACCGCGAGCAGCCGCTGCCCACGAGCCGCTGACCGGCGTGCGATCGGATCCAACTCCATGCCTGGCAGTATCCGTCATGCGAGCCGGTCGGCGGGCACCGGTAACCTCACCTGGTGCGCATCGCAAGGTTTGTTCATAGCGGCGGGATTGCCTGGGGCGTTGTCGAAGGTTTGGCCGAGGCGGGCCCCGAACCTGCCTATGACTCGCTCATCGTGGCCGCGATCAAGGATCACCCGATGGGTCCGATCGAGTTCACCGGTGATCGGTTCGCGATCGGCGACGTCCGGCTGCTCGCTCCGATCCTGCCCAGCAAGGTGATCGCGGTCGGGCGCAATTACGCCGCGCACGCCGCCGAACTCGGCAACGACGTGCCCGACCGGCCGCTGATCTTCCTCAAGCCGTCCA
This sequence comes from Jatrophihabitantaceae bacterium, assembly GCA_039922115.1. GTDB lineage: Bacteria > Actinomycetota > Actinomycetes > Mycobacteriales > Jatrophihabitantaceae > Jatrophihabitans_A. The sequence continues at coordinate 8,400 of JBDSAN010000038.1, read as the reverse complement.
CGTCGGTGATCGGTACCCGCGACGTCATCCGGCTGCCGGTCGATTCCGATCAGGTCGAGCACGAGGCTGAACTTGCGCTGGTGATCGGCAAGGTTGCCAAGGACGTGCCGCGCGAAAAGGCGCACGAGGTGATCTTCGGCTACACCTGCGCCAACGACGTCACCGCGCGCGACCAGCAACGTGCCGACGTCCAGTTCACCCGCGCCAAGGGCTATGACTCGTTCTGCCCGATCGGCCCATGGATCCAGACCGACTTCGATCCGAGCTCGGTACGGCTGCGCTGCCTGGTCAACGGACGCACCACCCAGGACGGCAACACCGCGGACATGATCTTCGACGTGGCCACCATCGTCTCGTTCATCTCGCATGTGATGACCCTGGTGCCCGGCGATGTGATCCTGACCGGAACGCCCGAAGGGGTCGGTCCGATCACCGACGGCGACACGGTGACAATCGCGATCGACGGTATCGGCGAACTCGTCAACCCGGTGCGCGCCAAATGACGCTAACGACCCCCGAGCGAGCTATCAGAGTGCGGTTCTGCCCGTCCCCGACGGGTAATCCGCATGTCGGCCTGATCCGAACCTGCCTGTTCAACTGGGCCTTCGCGCGCCACCACGGTGGCCAGTTTGTGTTCCGGATCGAGGACACCGACGCTGCCCGGGACAGCCAGGAAAGCTACGAGATGTTGCTGGACACGCTGCGCTGGTTCGGCATGACCTGGGACGAGGGCCCCGAGGTCGGCGGGCCGTACGGTCCGTACCGGCAGAGCGAGCGCCGCGACATCTACGCCGGCGTAGTGCAGCGACTGGTGGCGGCCGGCCACCTGTACGAGTCCTTCACCACCAATGAGGAAACCGAAGCCCGGCACGTCGCGGCCGGCCGCGATATCAAGCTCGGTTACGACAACTTCGACCGGACCCTGACTGACGAGCAGCGCGCGAGCTACCGGGCCGAGGGCCGGGTGCCGGTGCTGCGGCTGCGGATGCCGGCTGAGGACCTGGTCTGGACCGACCTGGTGCGCGGCGAGATTCGGTTCGCTGCCGGTGCGGTGCCGGACTTCGTGGTGGTGCGGGCAAATGGTGATCCGCTGTACACCCTGGTCAATCCGGTGGACGACGCGATGATGCGCATCTCGCACGTGATACGCGGCGAGGACCTGCTGCCGTCCACACCGCGTCAGATCGCGCTGTACCGGGCGCTGATCGACATCGGCGTGGCTGAGTTCGTACCGGAGTTCGGACACCTGCCCTACGTGATGGGCGAGGGCAACAAGAAGCTGTCCAAGCGCGATCCGCAGGCCTCCATCTACGGCTATCGGGACGAGGGCTACCTGCCCGAGGGCATGATCAATTACCTCGCGTTGCTCGGCTGGTCGATCGCCGATGACCGCGACATCTTCAGTCCGGACGAGCTGGTGGCTGCCTTCGACGGCAACAAGATCTCGCTCAACCCGGCCCGGTTCGACCCGAAGAAGATGCTGGCGATCAATGCCACCCACGTCCGGATGCTCACACCGGAGGATTTTGCGCTGCGTTTGCAAGGGTTTCTGGCCCGGGCCGGCCTGGTTGGTGAGTCTCCGACCGCGCGTCAGCGAGAGCTGATCGCAGGGGGCGCGCCGCTGATCCAGGAACGGGTGCAGACCCTGGCCGAGGGCGCGGAGATGCTGCGCTTCCTGTTCCTGCCAGATTCCGAGCTGACGATCGATGAGGCCGCGGCTGCCAAGCAACTAGCCGAGGCAGGCCAGCAGGTGCTGGCGGCAGCGGTACCGGCCTTGCAAGCGGTCACTGACTGGACCACTGCCGAGATCGAGGCAGCACTGCGCACGGTGCTCATCGACCAGCTGGAACTCAAGCCGCGCAACGCCTTCGGGCCGCTGCGGGTGGCGGTCACCGGCCGGCAGGTTTCACCGCCGCTGTTCGAGTCGATGGAACTGCTCGGTCGGGACAGTTCGCTGCACCGGCTGCAGGCCGCGACGCGCTGAGCGCAGCCCGATTTCGGAACCCGGCGGGCCGTCCGGTAGAGTCTGCGGCGGCCCGGTCAACGGGCTGGTGGTGGGGTATGGGGTAATTGGCAGCCCAACTGATTCTGGTTCAGTTAGTCTAGGTTCGAGTCCTGGTACCCCAGCAAAGTAAGGCAGAAAGGTCGCCTTACTCGCAGTACGAGCAGCGCAGCATGAGCAGCAACAAGCTAGTACAGCACGAGCAAGCAGGCACAGCGTCACCTGATTCTGGTTTCACCTAGGGCCCCGTCGTCTAGCGGCCTAGGACGCCGCCCTCTCACGGCGGTAGCGAGGGTTCGAATCCCTTCGGGGCTACCAAATAGTTGCTTGCCGGAACCTGTGCCCTCACCGGGCGCAGGTTCTTTCAGTTTCCGAGGGTAGGTCGGCTGAGCGGAGTCCGGGCGGGGCAGCCCTCGATTACTGAGCGTAACCGCCGATGAGAAGGCGTGTCGAAAAAAGCCTCGACAGATCCTCGCCTGTGAAGGATTGCTGATGTTGCCCCGAGCGCTCGCTCGCCCCGCCCAGTCCGCCCAGTCCAGCCAGTCCAGCCAGTCCAGCCAGTCCAGCTTCGCCCGGATAGCTGCCTTCGCGGTCGCCGCCGCGCTCGCGCTAGGGCTGCTCTCAGTCGCTGCCGCCGCTCCAGCAGCAGCAGCGGTGCCCAGCCTGCACGTGCCGGCCGGGCTGCCCAAGACCATCGAACCGCTGGCGGCCTATGTCGGCCAGGAGTCCTGCCAGCCCGGCTACCGGCCCGGCACCGCGGCGCTCGGCCGGCTGCTGACCAGCACCTACCGCAACACCACGTTCGGCGGGGCCTATGCCTGTGGCACCGACGGTAGCCAGAGCGAGCATTACGACGGCCGGGCCGTGGACTGGATGAACTCGGTGCGCAATCCCACCCAGGCAGCCCAGGCAGCCTCGGTGATCAAGTTCCTGCTGGCCACCGACGCGGCCGGCAACAAGTTCGCGATGGCCCGCCGGATGGGCGTCATGTACATCATCTGGAACAACCAGATGTGGGGCTCCTGGTCAGGCAAGTGGGAGGCCTACAACAACTGCGCCAAGACCCCGTCACCGGCGCTGGACAGCAGCTGCCACCGCAACCACATGCATATCTCGCTGTCGTTCAACGGGGCTTTCGGCCGCACCTCGTTCTGGAGCCACCGGACCTTCAGCGTCACCGACTACGGCCCGTGCCGGCCGCGCGACCTGAACTGGGCGCCGGACTGGTCGGCCTACAACCCCAGGGGCTGCCCGTCCTACCCCGGCATCGGGGTACCGCCGCACTCCTCGACGGCGATGGTCGCGCTGCTGACCTACTCCGGCGCGGTGATGTTCCCCGGCATGTCGGGTGGTCCGATCCAGGCCGTCCAGAAGGCCTTCAAGATCCCGGTCACCGGACGCTACGACTGGCAGACGATGGTCCTGATCCGCTGGTTCCGGCTGGCCCACCACCTGAGTGCCAGCTGGACGATCGACGCCCCGACCTGGCGCGCGCTGCTGGCTGCCTACCGGCCGCACTGACCGGCGGCAGCACGCTCAGCTCAGCTTGCGGTACCGGCCGCGATGGTGGACCAGTGGCTCATCGTCGCGGCCGATCGCTACCTGCTCGATGTCCAGTTGCACTTGCAAGCCCCAACCAACCTCGACCGGTGACCGCTGGCTGAGCCGGCAGCCGGCCCAGCCGGTGGCGCTGGCCAGCACCGGGCCCCACTCGCTGGGCTCCCACTCGCCGAGCCGGAACGGCCCGCCCGGGGCCGGCGCCTGGTAGCCGAACGCCTCGGCCAGCTGATGGTCGCGCCAACCCAGCAGGTTCACCACCGCCGTCCCGGTCGCCTGCAGGCCATCGCGCAGGTCCGACAGCGGATCCAGGATCGCCAGGATCGCGGCCGGCTCGCCGTCCACCACCAGCAGCGAGGACACCGTCAGCCCGGCTCGCCGCTCGTCCTGCCCGGTGGTGATCACCGAGACCGGCGCGGGCAGCCGGCCGCGTAACCGGCGGACCGGGTTGCGGTCCGGCTCAGCGGGCTGGAACGGGTGCTCGTTGTGGATCGTCACCGCCTCATCGTCGCGCAGGCTGAGGGCTAGCCTGCAGGCAGGACCGGCGAGGGGAGCTGCGGCATGCGAATCGGCGTGATCGGCAACGGATACTGGGCCCGGGTCACCCACCTAGCCGGCCTGCGTGCCGAGCCGTCGGTCACCCTGACCGGCGTTTGGGGACGCGCCGAAGCTGTCTCCAAGCAGGTCGCCGCCGAGTTGGGCATCACCGCCTACCGCACCGTGGACGAGCTGTTCGACGACGTCGAGGCGGTGGCGTTTTCGGTTCCACCGCAAGTGCAATCCGAGCTGGCCCTGGCTGCGGCCAGGCGTGGCAAGCACCTGCTGCTGGAAAAGCCGATCGCGCTGCGGGCCGAGGCTGCCGACCGGCTCGCCGATGCCATCGGCGAGGCCGGGGTGGCCTCGGTGGTGTTCTTCACCAGCCGGTTCGACGACGCTCAGCGGGCCTGGCTCGATGAGATGGCCACCCGGTCCGGCTGGGACGGTGGTAGCGGCCAGCTGCTCGGCTCGGCCTTTGCCGAGGGCAGCCCGTTCGACACCCCCTGGCGCCATGACATGGGCGGCCTGTGGGACGTCGGACCGCATGCCCTGGCCATCATCACCGCAGCCCTCGGCCCGGTCGAGCAGCTGTCCGCGCTGGCCGGCCCGCGCGATCTGGTGCTGCTGTCGCTGCGCCATCACAGCGGCGCCTGCAGCAGCTACGCGGTCAGCATCCAGGCGCCGCCGGCCGCCAGCTACAGCGGCCTGAGCATCTGGGGCGAGCCGGGCCGCTTCGAGCTGCCGGCCGGCCCGGCCGACCCGGCCGCGGCGCTGGCCACCGCCGCCCGCGAGCTGGCCGTCCAGGCCGCCCAGCCGGATCCGAGCCATCCCTGTGACGTGCGGTTCGGTCGCCAGGTGGTGCACCTACTGGCCGAGGCCGAGCGTCAGCTCGGCCTCTGACCACTCTGCCGAGCGGCAACTGGCTGCTAGTTGATGCTGCGAATCCGGTACACCATCGCCGCGCCGGCCAGGCTGGTCAGCCCGGCGATGGCGAACAGCACCCGGTAGCCACCCAGGGCTCCGATCACCAGGCTCGCGGCCAGCGGACCGAAGGCCTGCGGGCCGACCGAGCCGACGTTCATGATCGACAGGTCCTTGGCTCGGTCCCGCGCGTCCGGCAGCACCTCGGTCACCACGGCCTGATCGACTGACATGTAGGCGCCGTAGCCAGCACCGAGCAGTGCGGCCGCGATCATCGCGTTGGGGTAGCTGGGTGCGGCGGTGAGCAGCAGCGCGGCCGAGGCTTGCGCGATCGAGGCGAGGGCAACGAAGATCCGCCGCCGTCCGGACCGGTCGGACAGGATACCGCCGCCATAGGTGGCGACCAGGGTGAACACCAGGTAGATCAGCGTCAGCACGATCAGGCTGTTGTCCGGGTCGGGCACCTTCAGGTAGTCGCGCAGGAAGAACAGCAGGTAGGTGGTGCCGAAGGCATTGCCGAGGTTGACCAGCAACCGGCCACCGAAGGCCCAGCCGAAGTCCGGATGATCCACCCACAAGCCGGCCAGCAGGAACCGGGCGGTGATCGAGGTGCTGGGACGCTCGGTCTGGTGCTCGACGTAGCGGTAGCTGAACGGCAGTACGAACACCGCCGCGGCCAGCGCCAGGATCAGGTAGCGCGGGCCGGCAGTATGGACCGGGCTGAGCGCGATCAGGCCGACCACCACCCCGATCGCCTGCGGGCCGTAGATGGCACTGGACACCATGCCGCGCTGGTGGTCGGGGACCTCGTCGGCGATGGTCGCGGTCAGGCCGGCGGTGGCCATGTTGAGCCCGAGCGAGGCAACCAACCAGCTGAGCGCCAGCCCCGGCCAGCTGTGCTGTTGACCGGTCACCACCATGCCGGCGGCGAAAACCGCGGTACCGCTGAGAATCCACAATCGCCGCCTGCCGAATCGGGAACGGCTCCGGTCGCACAGCGCTCCGAACAGCGGCAGGCTGATCAGGGCGGCGATGCCGATCAGGCCGTTGATCAAGCCGAAATCACGGATCCGGTGCGGGTGGTCGATAGCGGACAGCTGGTCTGGCAGGGCAAGCTGGATCGGCACCAGGTACGCCATCCAGAGCCCGAACCAGGCGACCGAGTACCGCGCCGTCCAGGCCCTACTCACTGACGTAACCGGCTCGACCGCGCGGCCTCGCTCGTCGGCCGTCGCGCTGGCCGGGCCAGCCGGTGTGTTCGCCGGGCCGGCTGGTGAGTCAGGAGCCCGTTCGGTCACGCATACTCCTTGCCGTGTGGTGCCCGCGCCGCGCGTGGGGCGGTGTCGACACGCTAGCGTCAGCGTTCGATGCTGTCGTGCGAAAGGTGCCCATCATGAGGCTGGTGCTGATCGGAGCGCCCGGTTCCGGCAAGGGCACCCAGGGCGAGCGGCTGGTTGCCGAGACCGGGGCGCAGCATATCGCTACCGGCGACCTGCTCCGTGCCGAACAGCAGGCCGGCAGCAAGCTCGGACGCGAGGTGGGCGGCTACCTGAACAGCGGCTCGCTGGTACCCGATGAGGTGCTGTTCGAGCTGGTGCTGCCGCTGGTCCGGTCGCCGGCCGGCTACATCCTGGACGGCTTCCCGCGCTCGGTCGCGCAGGCCGAGCGGTTTGCCGAGCTGACCGGGCCGGACACCGCTCCCGATCGGGTGCTTTACCTGCAGGTAGCCAAGTCCGAGCTGGTGGCGCGGCTGTTGCGGCGGGCCGGCGAGCAGGGCCGCCCTGATGACACCGAGGCAGTCATCAGGCACCGATTGCAGGTCTTCGACGAGCAGACCAGCCCGCTGATCGACTACTACCGGCAGCGTGACCTGCTTGCCGTGGTGGACGGTGGCCAGCAACCGGATGCCGTGTATCGGGGGCTGCTCGGCACACTCGGACTCCGGTAACTTTTCGACATCGGCACGCCGGAAGCCGGTCATTGCTCGCCATTGACCCCAATGACCGGCTAGGATCGCTGACGTCGGCTATGCAGCCAGCCGGGGGAGCAAGAGCCTGCGGATCCAAGCCCGGTGGTCATCGGCCTTGGTCACGGACGAGGGCGCTGGATCAGATCCAGTGCTAGGCCAGATTCATATGAGGCTGACCTCGAATCCACAGCAGCTAGGGCTCTGATTGGTCTGTCCGACTACCCCTCAGGTACCGGCAATGGCAGTGATCGAGGTTATATGACCGAACTATCCGACGCGGCGATGTTTAACGGCTATGCCGATGCGGTCAAGCACGCCAATGGCAACTACGGCGACACCTTCTACCCCGATGGCCAGCACGGCGACAGCCATGAGAAGTCCTTCGCGGACATGATCGAACGACTGTTCCGGCAATTCGAGGATCGGCTGCCGCTCACCACGATCGTGCGGGTCGTGCGCGAGTCACGCGACCAGCTTCGCGGCTCACCGGCCGGCGCGATGCCCGAGCTCACCGAACGGCTCGCCGCCGAACGGCTGACCACGCTCAGCGCGGCAGGCCTATATCCGGTCATCGACACCGCTGGCTTGGCCGAGCCAAAGCTCACATCGGGAACTTCCACGCCGCGCCCAGCCGTTGTCCCGCTAGGGAGTCCCGCAGCGGTACCCGCATTGCCTACGCAGGTCTGACTTTCGGCACCTAAACCTGGCTTGCCGTTGGGATGTCCCATATCAGCAGGAGGAATCGCTATGAGCGCACTGGACAAGGCCAAGAACAAGGTCGAGGAACTGACCGGCAAGGCCAAGGAGAAGGCCGGCCAGGCCACTGGTGACGAGCAGCTGGAAGCCGAAGGCAACGTCGATCAGACCAAGGGCAACCTCAAGCAGGCCGGCGAGAAGGTCAAGGACGCGTTTAAGGACTGACGTTCGCGGGTATGCCCCTTGAGGTATATGCCTGGGACGACACGCTGACTGTAAAGGCCTAAACGTGGCCGTTCACGGTCGAATGGTGTGCGTCCGCTGAACGCGTAACGGGAGGATCACCATGCTCGGATTGATCATCAGCCTCATCATCGTCGGTTTGATCGCAGGCGCTGTCGCAAGGCTGCTGGTGCCCGGCAAGCAGGATCTGAGCATTCCGGCCACTATCCTGCTCGGGATAGTCGGCTCCTTCGTGGGTGGCTTCATCGGCTACCTGCTGTTCCACAAGGACGGTCAGGACGGCTTCTTCCAGCCGTCCGGGCTGTTGGGTTCGATCGTCGGCGCGGTCATCGCGTTGCTCATCTGGCAGCGGGTAGGCCGGCGTTCGGCACTGCGCTAACGTTCGGCACTGCGCTAACGTTCGGCACTGCGCGAAGTAGTACCGCCACGGCATAGCAGCCGTCTGAACGGCGGTCACCGACCCTCAGCGGGCCGG
>JBDSAN010000037.1:0-9454 GCA_039922115.1 Jatrophihabitantaceae bacterium | reverse complement strand
GGTCGAGGCGCTGCGCCGATGGCCGCGCCGACGGGCAGCGCAACCAGCTGCGCTGCTGAGGATGGCGCGGGCCTTCCCGAAGGCAGAGCCCGCGCTACGGTCGACGCTGGAAATCCTGCTGTGACGGCCGCTAAGGACCGCCCGGTGGTCGGCGGGCTTGTTCACTCTTAAGGATTGTTCACTTGTAGTGAACGCAAATCTAGAGTGAACGGTGGTACGAAGTGAACGCTGGAACTGATCGGCTTGTCGACCAGCTAGACGCGATGAATCTGCGCGCCCGAATCGTTGCGTCGATGAACGGGTGGCCGGTGCTGAAGCTGTCCCGTGGCGCGTCAACGGCCAGCTTCACCTTGCAGGCCGGCCTCAATGTGCGGCTGTCGAACCTGAATCTGGACAGCGCCGGCAGGCCGACGTTCGTCCACACAACGCACGTCAACGCCAAGACCGCGGATGCGTTCCGCCGGGCAGGGGTTCAATTCCTCGACTCGGCTGGCAACACCTGGATCCAGTTCGGTGACGTACTCATCGACATTCGCGGTCGGATCTCGACCGAGCCTGATCGAACCAGCCTCGCGCGCCGCGCCGCCGGTGACGTGTTCAGCAGCGGACGCTCGCAGGTCATCATGGCCTTGCTGGCATGGCCAGATCTGTGGAGGCGCCCTCAGCGCGAGTTGGCCGAGGCCGCAGGCGTCTCATTGGGTCAGACGAACAAGACACTTGCCCTGCTGGAGCAGGCTGGCCGGGGGCCAGGACGACGCAAGCGCCAGGAGGTATCGCTGCTGGACATGTGGGCTGCGGCACTTCCCGGCGGACTCGGTCAGCGGCTGTACTTGGGCAGCTACCACGGAGACATCACGTGGCGTCCGTCGCGGGACGAGCGCGACCCGCCAGCGGTGTCGGGCAAGTCTGCGGTACCGGAGCTGCTGCGGCCGGGCAGCCTGACGCTGTACGTGCGTGAGCTGGATCCGAAGCTGGCAATGCGCCAGCGCTGGCGCGCGGACGGCGAGCCGAACGTCATCGTTCGGCGCAAGTTCTGGCGCACGCCCAGGTGGATGCGTCCAGCGCGGACGATGTCGTCGCGCCGTGGCCGATAGTGTGCGCTGACCTTCTCGCCAGTGATGACCCGCGGGTGCGTGACGTGGCGCGGGAGGTTCGGGACCGTCATGAATGACCTGACCGGTGAGCTGCCGATCGACCTGCTTGAGGCGATCGACCGGGTCGTGGCGGCGATGCCGCACGGTCCAGGCTGGAACCGGCGAGATCATGGTCGTCGGTGCGACGGCGCGTGATCTGCACCATCACGCGCTCGGGCATCAGTTTTCCACTGCTGCGACGCAGGATCTGGACCTCGCGCTCGCCCTGCACTCCTGGGATGCCTTTGACTCGATGTCGAAGGCATTCGAACCTGCCGGCAGCAGCGGCATCCGGCTCAAGATCGCGGCAGTGACCGTCGATTTGCTGCCCTTCGGTGACATCGAAGACCCCGAGGGTCCATTCACTGGTATCGCGAGTCGCCGCGGGTCGTTGCGCGCGTCTTCGACACGGCCGATGGACAAGCCGCGTACTTCGACGAGTCCGGTGATGTGTTCCTCGCCTCCGCGCACCTACTTGGCCGCGACATCGCCTCGATCGTGGGCGAGACCCGACTGTCCGAGCTGTTGGACCGTTGGCCGGGTGATCAAGAGAGCTGCTTGTGCGCGAGCTCGCCTTCGCCGGCGGCTCCTGGCCGAGCGACATCAACCGCCGCAAGGCGATCCTCGCAGCGCTCACTCGCGGGCTACGGCTGGAAGCGTCCCTTGATGGGTTGCCGGGCTCAAGATGATCCCTGTCGTGCCGATGCATCTGTCGTGACTGGCCCATCGTCTTACAAGCGGATGCGGTTGCGTTACGCAGGTACCTGTCGTGGCTGCGCCATCGCGCTGCCGGCAGGGCACCCGGCTGTTTACTTCAGGGTCGACAAGCAGGTTGAGTGCACCGACTGCTTCGAGCAGGCCGCACCCGCGATTGTCCTTGCACAGCCGGACGGGGATCCGCCGCTGAACACGGTGCTGACTACAGCCGAGTCGGTCGATGAGCTCCCGGCTGACGATCTCCCTTCGCAAACAGTGGAAACCGAACCAACCTCCGAGGTCGTGGTGGCCTCGGGTACGGCTGGCGCTTCGGCGCGGCGCGAGCATGAACGTCGGGTTGCCAAGCGCGAAGCCCGCATCCGGGCTGCGCATCCGCGACTGGGTGGCTTGATCTTGGCGGTCTCCGACGAGCCGCAGTCCACCAGGGCATGGGAACGCGGCGCGATCGGGGAGGAGAAGCTGGCTCGCAGTCTCGACAGTCTCGTCGAGCGCGGTGCCCGCGTCCTGCATGACCGGCGCATCCCCGGTAGCCGCGCGAATATCGACCACATCGTCGTCGCTCCCGCAGGGGTCTTCGTGGTCGACGCGAAGCGCTATAAGGGCCGACCCCACTTGCGCGTGGACGGCGGAATCCTCCGTCCGCGGGTGGAGAAGCTCATGGTCGGCAGCCGAGACTGCTCCAAGCTCATCACCGGAATCCAGAAGCAAATAGAGCTCGTCAACTCCGCACTGGAGGCGGCTGAGGTCACGGACATCCCTGCAGCGCGGGGCATGTTGTGTTACGTCGACGCTGATTGGCCTTTGTTCGGCGGTGCGTTCGAGACTTCCGGCATCGAGATCCTGTGGCCCAAGAAGATCGCCGCGCATGCCCTCGCCGCCCAAGCGCTCAGCGCCGACCAGGTGAAGACCATCCACACCGCTCTCGCGGCTCACTTCCCACAGGCTTGACTCGCCGGCGCACGGTCATCACGCCGCCGGTATGCGCCGCGCCACCACGAGGCGCGACGCTGCCGTCACATTTGCGGGGCCGTACCGCGCGCCGCCATCGTTGCTTTCCGTGCGAGCTCGCAATGCGTGCTCCTGAAGGGTAGGTATTGCGTGCTGAAGGGAGCGCCAGGCAGAAGGTGGTGCCGAGCTCGGGCACTAGGCCAAGCTCACCCGCGATAGCGGGGGTTGGGGTAGCCGCGGACCCAGGTGCCATCGGCCTTGCGGTAACCATCGACGGTCGGCTTGCCCGGCCGCCGGCTGACCGGCGCAGCACCAGCCGGTGCCGCGGCTGGTCGTTCCAGCCAGCGCAGCAACTGCTTACTATTGGCGGCAACACCATCGATTAGCCCGTGAGACATGGGCAGATCGGCAACCCAGCCCTGTTCGGCGCGGACGGCATCAGCCAACGCATCGGGTGCATTGCACACGACGTCATAGACCCAAGTCGTCAGCTCGTCCGGGTCAATGGCGACTGCGGCTGCGAGAGCACGCCAGCCCTGGCCGGTGACCAGTCCGTTCTGGTACTTGCCGTTGACGGACATCGCCATTGCCATCGTGCGCAAGTCGTACCGGTCCGGGTAGGGAGCGACGGAGGAGATGTCATACAGCGGCGCGAATCGCACGTTGCTGCCGGACAGCAGCAGGGAGTAGTTCTTGGCGTGCGCGTCCGGGCCGTAGATGACCCAGTTGTAGGCCAGCGCTCGGCAGAAGGTCTCGGTGGCCGGCCGCGCCTGGCTCGGCGGCAGGTACTGGCGCAGCGTGCGGATGATCGCCACCGCGCCAGGGCCGCCGTCCTCGCGTTCGTACTTACGTGCCGGATACACCGCCAGTGCCTGGCAAAAGTCCTCCTGATGCACGCGCTGCACGCTGCCGTCCTCGCGGACCAACCGGTCGTAGCGTTCCAGCACGATGGCGCGCTCGTCGCCGAACTGCATGATCTCGGAATGGGCGACCCGGATGCCGAGGCGAGCTGCCCCGCGCAGGCACAGGTGCTCGTTGACCTCTTGGTCGACGAGATGTTCAAGCGCTGGCTTGAGGATGTGAGTGGTCGCTCTACGGCCGGATGGTAGGCCCCATTGCCCGGATGGGCTGCGATAGAGAGCGAGCTTGGCCTGGGCACCGGCTAGGCTGAATTGGCCCGGGGATGCAATGTCGTCCCACGCTGCCCGGTCACCTCGCAACACCCGCAACCGGTCGGCGATGTAGGCGTCGTCCTTCGGCTCGATCGAGCCGGGCCCGGTTACCTCGGCTAGCCGTGATTCACGCACGAACTGCGCGGCACCCGCGACGTCCTCGCCGACGTGGCGCAGTTGGGCGAACGGGCTGTTCCATGGCACGCCGAACCGGGCGCCCCAGCGCCGCAGCACGTTCTCATTGTCCGGCAACAGCCCGCGCAGATAAGGCTCAACCACATCGTTGGCGTGACTGCGGAGTGCGAGCGGCATCGATAGCGACAGCGGTGTCGGACTGCGGTGGGCGCGGTAGTTCTCGTGATAGCTGAACGAGAGCCGGCCGTGCGGATCCTGCTCGAGCACGCCAGCCGGGGCACGGTTGATGAGCACGATCAGGCGCTTGTCCTGGGGATCAGGCATCGTGCACTCCGCGGTTCTTGGATAGCTCGTCCTGGCGGCTGAGGAGCGCGTCGAGGTCGACCTCTGATTCGTCGGAGGCTGCCACGCCGTGTGCGGTGGGGGAGTCGGCCGGGGATAGGTCGAGGGTCAGGTTCAGCTCTGCGAACAGGGCGAGCAGCTTGCCCAGCTCGGCACGCGAATGCCCGGTCTCGACAGCGGACAGCCAGGGCCTGCTGACGCCTGCGCGCTTGGCCAGCTCGTCCTGGCTCAGCCGGAGGTCGTGCCGACGCTCGCGGACCAGCAGGCCCAGTTCGCGCGGGGTGCGGGCGCGCACGGCACCTCCCTGTAGTCGTTCGCCTACGCTGCCTTTCTGCAGTCGTACAGCAACACTATCTGCTATGCAGCCGTACGACAACAGCGTTCCCACGGGCTGTCTTCGCCCAGGCCAGACATCTGTTCACTTTTCGCGATTGTTCACTTGCAGTGAACGTGGGATTCGAGTGAACGGTGGCCTAGGAGGTGAACGCTGGAACTGATCGGCTTGTCGACCAGTTGGACGCGATGAATCTGCGCGCCCGCAGCGTTGCGTCGATGAACGAGCGGCCGGTGCTGAAGCTGTCACGCGGCGCGTCAACGGCCAGCTTCACCTTGCAGCCTTCGAGCGCGTAGAGGCGTAGGTATTCGTCGCTGGCGCGCCCGGCCATCTTGGCGAGTGACCGCAGATCCAGATAGGCCCGGCCCTCAACGGTGGCGCGGCTTGGCGGTGGTGTGCGGGGTGTAGTCACAGCAGTACCTCGAGGGCGTTCATGAGCGCGGGCATTGCGCGAGGAAAAGCCCTGGCCACGGTGATGAGCTTCGCTGGTTGGCCACCGTTGCGTAGCCATCGGCGCAATGCTTCGTTGGCGACGTCAGAGCCAAGCATGTTCCGTAGCCGGATGCTGTCCACGATGGTGCGCGGTGCGTCGTAAAGGCCAATGGTTGTGGTGTCATCGACCGGAACGGATGTCCGCCCGAGGTGAAATGTTGTGCGGTCGAAGCTGTGCCAGTGGAGGATCGGGCCGAGTCTGGGGTGCCACGCGTCCCGGGGTAAGGCGAGGTCGTAGCGGCCGGGAATGGCATCGGTGAGGTCATGTCGGGCGAGCGCCGACAATAGGCAGATGGTGGCCCGCGGAGCTCGCTGGGCTGCTTCGAGGAGGTCCAGGTCTGCGAGCTCTGCAGCGGCTTTGCGGTAGAGACCGCGTCCTACCTGCTCTAGCTCGCCGCTGTCTCGAAGGCTGTAGAGGTGGTGATGAGTGATACCAGCAGCGATCGCCTGCCGGTAGGAAAATGTCGTAGGTAGCTGATCGAGCTCAGGGAGAGCCATAGGAGGAAGTCTACACAGACATGCCATGTCTGTGTAGCTATCCTCCGAGCTGTTCATGGTGAGCCGCTAGCCAGTTTGGCGCCGCCGATCGGGGTCGGATGCCAATGTTCGCCTCATCGGAAGGCCCTTGCAACTAGTCTTTGCTCCCGCGCAGGCATTGGAGATACTGGCTGACGTGGTCCACGTCAGAGTTCAAGTCTCCTCGTCGGCTCTGGAGGTCCCATTTCCGGGGGCGGATGACTGATGATGATTGGCGCAAGATCGCGTTGCGGTCCTCGGAGTTGGCTGAAGTGCCGTTGTTTATTGATGATTCGCCGAATCTGACGATGATGGAGATTCGGGCGAAGTCGCGGCGTTTGAAGCAGCGTCATGATTTGAAGTTGATCGTGATCGACTATATGCAGTTGATGACCTCGGGTAAGCGGGTGGAGTCGCGCCAGCAGGAGGTGTCGGAGTTCTCTAGGGCGATGAAGCTGATCGCGAAGGAGACGAGCCGGCGCGAACGCACCGGTAGCGCTCGTAGATCACCCGCGCGCCGAATGCCCTCGTCTCGATCAGGTCGAGCGGGATGTCCTCGGTGACCGGCGGCAGGTACGGCGTGCCGCCACCGACCACGATCGGAATGCGGAAGATGCGCAGCTCATCGACCAAGCCGAGTTCGATCGCTGCCGCGGCCAGGGTGGCGCCACCGATCTCGACGTCCTGGTCGGTCGAGCCGAGTGCCCGGGCAATTTCCTCGGCCACCGACGAGTCAGCAAGCCTGGCGTTACCCTCAACGCTGCCGAGGGTTCGGCTGAACACCACCTTCGGCAGGGCGGACCAGGCGTCGGCGAACTCGGCTCCGAGCTCGGTGTCGCGCAACGATGGATCGTTCTCCCACGGCAGCATCGTTTCGTAGAGCCGGCGGCCGCACAGGTGGGTGCTGACCTCGCGCACTCGCGCGAGGTGGAAGGCAAAGAGCTCATCGCTCGGCTCGGTCCACCCGAAAGCGCCGTCGCGATCGGCGATGTAACCATCCACGGAAACACTCAGCGAATAGATCAGCACCGCTCGATCGTAGTCCGGCCACGCGCCCAGGCCGGCGTTGTCATTTCGCCAGCTGGGTCCCAGCGCGGCCGGTGCTCCAGATTCAGCTGTTGATGGCCCGGACGACCGGTGTGTCGTCGAACCAGTCGATGATGTTGATCGCGCCGTAGCGCTGGTCGAGTCGAAAGATGTTGTGGTCAGGCATGCCGAGAGTGGCGGCCAGCGCCGCTCGGGTCACTCCACCGTGGGCCACGACGATGATCGTCTGACCCGGTCGAGACCGCCGGACGTCATCAATCGCCTGGCTGACCCGGGCCCGCAGGTCGCGGTAACTCTCGCCACCCGGAAACCGCACCTCCGTCGGACGGGTCATCCAGGCCGCCCACAAGTCCGGCAGCGAGGCCTCGATCTCTTGATAGGTGCGGCCCTCCAGCTCGCCGAAGTCGAGTTCGCGCAGCGCGTCGACCCAGGTCACCGGCAGCTCGTGTTGCCGCGCGATTGGGGCTGCGGTGTCCAGCGCGCGTGCCCGCGGGCTGGACAGCACCAGCGATGCATCCTGGTCGGCGAGCCGTAGCGCCAGCCGCTCGGCATGGGCTCGACCCGACTCGGACAGCGGGACGTCCAGGCTGCCGTAACACAGGCCGTCGGCTTGTTCAGCTGGTTCGGTATGCCGTACCAGGATCAGCCGGGTCGCCGATCCGCGCGCGGGCCAGGTCATAGCAGCGAGGCCAGCACGGCCAGCGTGGTGATCTCGACCAGCTCCGAGGCTGCCCCCATAACGTCGCCGGTGACACCGCCGAGCCGCCGAGACGCTGACATGCTGACCGACGCCAGGACGAGGGCGGTCGCAACCGCAACCACCCACACTGACAGCCCCACCGCCAGCAGCGCCAGGATCAAGCTGAGGACTGTTGCAGCTACCGCGCGTCCCTTGCTGGCGTACGTGCTCAACGCGCTTCCCGACCCTGACGAGCGTTGCGCATACGGCAGCATCGCCGACAGCACCGGCCCGCAGCTTCGGGACACCGCACCTGCCGCCGCGCCGAACGCAATCGCATGCCCGGTGCCTGCCACGGCTGCGAGCGCGCTCGTCCTGATCAGCAGATCAAGCATCAGCGCGAGGCCGCCGTAGGTTCCGATGGCGTGATCACGCATGATTCGCAGCCTGTCCTCGACCGTCCGACCGCCGAAGCTGTCCGCGTAATCGGCGAGTCCGTCCAGATGAAGGCCACCGGTGATCAGGGCGGTGATGGCGACCGCCACGACTGCCGCCAGCATCGCCGGCGCGTGCCTACCAAGCGCCCAATCCACGACGCCACCGAGCGCCCCGATCCCGCAGCCGACAATCGGAAAGGCGACCGAACCGCGTGCCACGTCCGCACCGCTCAGCTGAACCCGCCGACCGATCGGCACGATCGTCAGAAAGGTCAGCGAGGCCGCACCCGCCCGTGCCAAGCCGCGAATCACCGGTGCCTCGCGGGGCTCAGCGACGGCTCGGGTCGACCGATCACGGGGCGGTCCTGATCGTGTCGCGGCGAATTCGCAGGCCGCTGGCAAGCAGTTGCGCGGCCAGGCAGGCGCCCACACCCTCACCGGCGCGCAGCCGCAGATCGAGCAATGGTTCCAAGCCGAGCGCGCCCAGCACCAGCGGATGCGCACGCTCCCTGCTGCGCTGCCCGGCCACCAGATGCGCGGCCGCAGCGGGCTCGCGCCGGACCGCAAGCAGCGCCGCGACACTGGTCGCAAGACCGTCCAGGACGACGACCCCACCAGCAGCAGCGGCGCCGAGCACGACGCCAGTGAGGTAGGCAAACTCCGGCCCGCCCAGGCAGCCAAGCCGATCGACGACTGGGTCGCCGTCCTGCTGTCGAGCTGCCCACCGGGCCAGCGCCCGTTCGATCACCGACTGCTTGCGCTCGACCATCTCGCTGTCGGCCGAGCTGCCCAACCCGACCGCATCGGACGGCCGCAGTTGCAGCAGGCTCGCGGCCAGGGTTGCAGCCACCGTCGTGTTACCGATGCCGATCTCGCCCAGGGCCACCAGACCGCGCGCAGCCGCCGCCGATCCATGTGCTTCGCCCCGCTGGATCAGGTCGCGAACCGCCTCGACGGACAGCGGATCGGTCAGCGCCAGGTTGCCCTGGCTGGTTCCCGCGTCGACGACCTCCACGGTGAGCCCCGCGGCCGCCGCCGCCACCGCCCCGGCGCTGCGCCCGGCGCGAGCGGCACGCAGGACCTCGTCGGTGACCTCGTCGGGGTAGGCGCTGATCCGCTCCGCACCGAGCTGGTGGCGCCCGGCAACCAGCACCAGGGTGCCGTCGGTGCGATCGAGAAGGCCCAGCGCGGCCACTCGATTGATCGCGCCGTCGAGCACCCCCAACGCCGATGGTGCGGCAAGCAGGACGTCAGCCTCGTCCCGGGCCGCGACGACATCATCGGGGCCCGGCGCGCGTAGCCGCGAGCGCGGTGGCGGGGCCACCTCGGTCGCCGGCCAGCGGTTGCTGAACACCACCTCGTCCAGCGGCAATCGTCGTGACCAACCGGCGCGTTCCAGGCCGGGTGCCGGTGGCAGTTCATCCGGCCAGCCAAGGCACAACCAACCCAATGTCACGACGCCATCGGGCAAGCCGAGTAACGCCGCCAGCTCGTCCGGACGA
>JBDSAN010000036.1:0-2720 GCA_039922115.1 Jatrophihabitantaceae bacterium | reverse complement strand
CGAGAGCGCGCCGGTGATCCGCGAGAGCGGCGGTGACCGCAGCTCGGTCACCGGTGGCACCAAGGTGCTCAGCGACCGGATCGTGGTGGCGATCACCCAGAAGCCGGGTGAGAGCTTCATCGACCGGATGATCGCGCTGGTCGAGGGTGCGTCCCGGCAGAAGACCCCGAACGAGATCGCGCTGAACATCCTGCTCGCCTCGCTCACGGTGATCTTCGTGCTGGCCACGGTTACCTTGCAACCGTTGGCAATCTTCGGCAAGGCTAACCAGCCGGGCATCCCGGACTCAGCCGCCCTCGACCACAACGGCGTTACCGGCATCGTGCTGGTTTCATTGCTGGTCTGCCTGATCCCTACCACCATCGGCGCGCTGCTGTCGGCAATCGGCATCGCCGGGATGGATCGGTTGGTACAGCGCAACGTGCTGGCAATGAGCGGACGTGCGGTGGAGGCAGCCGGCGACGTGAACACCTTGCTGCTGGACAAGACCGGCACCATCACCCTTGGCAACCGGCAGGCCTCGGAGTTCTTGCCGGTCGGTGAGGTGCTGATCGACCAGCTGGCCAATGCCGCGCAACTGTCCTCGCTGGCCGACGAGACCCCAGAAGGCCGGTCGGTGGTGGTGCTGGTCAAGACCGCCTACGGCCTGCGAGCTCGGGCCACCGGGGAGCTCACGCACGCTCATTTCGTTCCGTTCACTGCCCAAACCCGGATGAGCGGGGTCGACCTGACCGAGCTCGGCAGCGAGCCGGCCCGCGAGGTCCGCAAGGGTGCGGCCGGCTCGGTGGCCGATTGGGTGCGCGAGCACGACGGCCAGGTGCCCAGCCAGCTCGGCCAGATCGTGGACGGCATCAGCGCCTCGGGCGGCACCCCACTGGTGGTAGCCGAGCGGATTGCCGGCCGGCCGGCAACGGTGCTGGGCGTTATCCATCTCAAGGACGTGGTCAAGCAGGGCATGGCCGAACGGTTCGATGAGCTGCGCCGGATGGGCATCCGCACCATCATGATCACCGGCGACAACCCGCTTACTGCCAGGGCGATCGCCGACGAGGCCGGCGTGGACGACTTTCTGGCCGAGGCAACGCCGGAAGACAAGATGGCGCTGATCAAGCGCGAGCAGGAAGGCGGCAAGCTGGTCGCGATGACCGGCGACGGCACCAACGACGCACCTGCGCTGGCTCAGGCCGATGTCGGTGTCGCGATGAACACCGGGACCTCGGCCGCCAAGGAAGCCGGCAACATGGTCGACCTCGATTCCGACCCGACCAAGCTGATCGAGATCGTCGAGATCGGCAAGCAGTTGCTGATCACCCGGGGTTCGCTGACCACCTTCTCGATCGCCAACGACGTGGCCAAGTACTTCGCGATCATCCCGGCAATGTTCGCCGCGCTCTATCCCGGCCTGGACAAGCTGAACATCATGCGGTTGCACTCACCGGAGACCGCGATCCTGGCTGCGGTCATCTTCAACGCGCTGGTCATCATCGCCCTCATCCCGCTGGCGCTGCGCGGTGTGCGCTACAAGCCGTCCTCGGCCAGCCAGATGCTGCGTCGCAACCTCTACATCTACGGACTCGGCGGCATCATCGCTCCGTTCGTGGGCATCAAAGTCATCGACCTGCTCATCCAATTCATCCCCGGAATCCGGTAATCAGTCATGAAATCAATCGCATCGTCCATTCGAACGCTGACCGCGTCATTGCGGATGCTGCTGATCTTCACCGTGCTGCTCGGCCTCGGCTACCCGCTCGCGGTCACCGCGATCGCCCAGGTGCCCGGTCTCAAGCACCGGGCCGATGGCTCGCTGATCAGCCGCGACGGCAAGGTCGTCGGATCGTCGCTGATCGGGCAGAACTTCCTTGATGACAAAGGAAACCCGCTGCCGCAGTACTTCCAGCCGCGGCCATCGGCGGCCGGCGAGGGCTATGACCCGACCGCGACCAGCGCCAGCAACCTCGGTCCGGAATCGATCGTGGACACCCTGCCCGACCCGTCGGTCAAGGACGACAGCGGAAAGCAGAGCCTGCTGACCCAGGTCTGCAGCCGCAGCCTGGCGGTCGGCAAGCTCGAGGGCGTGGACGGCTCGCGCCCGTACTGCACCCCGGACGGGGTCGGCGCGGCGCTCGCGGTGTTCTGGTCCGGGCCTGGTTATGCCGGCCGGATCACCCGGGTGGTGAGCCTCGACCAGAGCGGCGATGCCACCCCGTTCATCGCCAGCTACCACGGCGTACCGGTGGAGCTCGCCAAGTTCGGACAGGACTACGCGGCCGGCCAGCTGGTTCCGGTTCGCGGTGATGCGCCGGCCAACCCGGCGGTGCCGGCCGATGCGGTGACTGCCTCGGCCTCTGGCCTGGATCCGGAGATCAGCCCGGCCTACGCGCGGATCCAGCTGGCCCGGGTGGCGAAGGCACGCGGCATCACGACCGAGCAGGTGGCCGCCCTGGTGGCCAAGTACAGCACCGGTCGCGATCTCGGTTTCATCGGCGAGCCAAGGGTGAACGTGCTGAAGCTCAACCTGGCCCTCGATGCCAGCTACCCGGTCAAGTAGCTCCGGCCGTACCGTGTCGGCATGCAGAGGGTGCTGTCGGACCAGGCGCTGAACCGTGCCCTGCTGGCCCGCCA
This sequence comes from Jatrophihabitantaceae bacterium, assembly GCA_039922115.1. GTDB lineage: Bacteria > Actinomycetota > Actinomycetes > Mycobacteriales > Jatrophihabitantaceae > Jatrophihabitans_A. The sequence continues at coordinate 98 of JBDSAN010000036.1, read as the reverse complement.
AGGCCTGCTCGATCGCTGGGAGTGCCAGCCGCTCGAGGCGATCGAGCGGCTGGTCGGCCTGCAAACCCAGGCACCGCTGGCACCGTACTTCGGCCTGT
>JBDSAN010000035.1:0-6355 GCA_039922115.1 Jatrophihabitantaceae bacterium | reverse complement strand
CCGACAGGCCCAGCGAGCGGCCGACCAGGCTGCGCGAGCGGGCGGCCAGCGCGTCGGCGATCGAGCCGAAGGCCTGCGCGGCCGGTGAGTCCGGCTGGGACAGCACGATCGGGGTCCCGTCGTCGCCTGGCTCGTCAACCCTTCCGGAAAGCGAGTAGTCCCCCGGATCAAAAAGTGGGTGTGGTCGGGCCTGAAGCCGCGGACATTTGAGGGCCCAGGAACGCGATCCTGGCTGACGTCAGCGTGGTACTCGCCCCGTAGGCGATCACGTAGCGATCGGCAGTTGATCCATGCGACCACGTCATGCGCGTGTGGGGGTATCCGCACGAAGTTACTGGTAGACGGTTTCGCGGCCGATGTGAACTCACCTATCCAGGACATCGGCCGAGCGCTGGGGTTAGCGCACGATCCCGCAGCGAGTCACGCACTGACACCTGGGCGTAGCCGTACTGGTGGGCCCGCTCAGGTACCGTTGGCTTTGTCGGGGCCGTGGCGTCTATTTGAGTTCTCCCCTCACATGTCTGGTCGACCAAGGGCTGCGCTCTCTCGGGTCTCAGCGGTCTTGGGGACTTGGCGGCGTGGCTGGTTAGGCGTCGCGGCGGCGCAGGAGGACCGCGGCGATGATGATCCCGAGAACCGTCCACAGCCCGAGGACGCCCAGGCCCTCCCATGGCCCGACGGTGTGCGGTTCTCGGATGCTGCGGATGAAGCTGCCGCCGGCTTCGCTGGGCATGAACTGAGCGATGTCCTTGCCCCAGGTGCCGAGCACGTTGGCAAACAGCACTGGCAGGACGAGGATTACCGCGATGTAGGCGACCAAGGCGCCCGGTGTGCTGCGGACAATCCAGCCCAGCATCGCGCCGATCACCCCGACCAGCGTGAGATACACGCCGGTACCGATGACCACGCGCAGCGTCCCAGGGTCGCTGAGGGAGTACGGGTGTCGGTAGTGGCCGATCAGCGCCTGAGCGGCGAGGAACGCGGCCAGCGAGATGGCGACCATCGAGACGGCGGTGACCGAGACGAAGACGATCAGCTTGGCCCATAGCACCGGGAGCCGCTTCGGAACGGCGGCCAAGGTTGATCTGATCATTCCGGTGCTGTATTCGCCGGTCACGAACAGCACCCCCAGCGCGCCGATCAGCAACTGCCCCAGGTAATAGCCTTGCATCGTGGACGACGGCACGACGTCATCAGGTTGGATGGTGGCGCTCAGATGCCGGGTGTTATAGGCCACGATCAACGCGATGCCCACCATTCCGAGCACGGCAACACCGAGCACGGACAGGGTCGAGCGCAAGGACCGAAACTTCAGCCATTCGGATTTGACGGTGCGCGGCAAGGTGACTGGATAGCTGTCGACACCACCGCGGCGGCCCGCTGCTTGCTCGTGCGCCAATGTAGTAGCTGCGCTTGTCATGCCGCCGTCCCCTCGCTGGTGCTCCGGTAATCGAGCGATTGTTCAGTCAAGGCCATGTAGGCCTCCTCCAGCGACGCTGAGATCACTGTCAGCTCGAAGAGCGTGAGCTGGGCGCCGGCAGCGGCGCTACCGACCTGTTCGCTGGACAATCCTTCGATTTCAAGGGTGTTCTCGGCAACTCGTCGGATCGTTGCCTGCCCAACCGCTAACAACTCCGCGAGCTGACCGGCCTGCGGGGACCTGACTCGGACGACGTCACTAGAAGCCCCCGCGATGAACTCCGCCATGGGCTGATCCCGTAGCAGGCGGCCTTTGCCCACCACGATGACGTGATCAGCGGTCAACGCCATCTCGCTCATCAAATGCGAGGAGAGGAACACCGTCCGACCCTCATCGGCCAGGCGCTTGAGCAGGTTGCGGATCCAGCGGATGCCATCGGGGTCAAGCCCGTTCACCGGCTCATCAAGAATCAACGTCTGGGGGTCGGCGAGCAACGCCGACGCTATGCCGAGGCGTTGCCCCATGCCCAGGGAAAAACTGCCAACCCGGCTGCGAGCAACCTCGCGCAAGCCCACGATGTCGATGACCTCATCCACCCGCTGCGCCGAGATCCCCGCGGTCAACGCCATTGCCAGCAGGTGGCTACGCGCCGACCGGCCGGTGTGCACCGCGCGAGCCTCCAACAACGCTCCCACCTCGCGCAGCGGGCGCGAGTGCTCGGCGTAGCGCTTGCCGTTCACCGTCACCGAACCAGAACTCGGCGCGTCCAAGCCCAAGATCATCCGCATGGTCGTCGACTTGCCGGCGCCGTTCGGACCCAGGAAGCCGGTAACCAGACCGGGAGAAACCGTGAAAGTTAGATCGTCCACGGCTAACTTACTGCCGTACCTCTTGGTCAGCGATCGAGCCTCGATCATCGTGCTCCAGTTCAAGGTCGCAGTCGGCAGCGTGTTGCAGCCTTGTCTCGAAGGTAACCGAGCAACACGCCGCTGGCGCTGACGAGACAACCGTTCTCACAGGTTCGAGACGCCCGTTGCTGATCCGGCGTCGCGGAGCGCAAATGCCGCTGGGCGATCCGGATGCTCAAATTTTTTACCCGGTGGGTTCCAGTCAACGTCGCAACACGGACGGATTTTCAGACGTTAGCAGCAGGTCGAACAGCTCTGTCGGCGTGCGGTCGCCGAGGACGAGTCTGGGCCGATGCAGCAAGGCGGTGATCGGGATCGGTGAGACTATCTCGACGGCTTCCCAGCTTGTGCTGGTGGCCCGAGAACTACAAGCTGAGGTCGTGATGCGGCTATCGGAGCGAGGCCAATCACCGCTCTGGCCGACATGCCCACATCATCCGGAAGCGCACAGCATGGACGCCCACCTCGCTCGGGGACGAGCCTGCTGGGTCTGTCCATCGCTGGGGAGCACGGTGGTCGAGATCGGGCAGCTCGCCTAGGGACGGTGGTTGAGCGGGAGCGAGTCATAATCGCCCTACGGGGCAACAGAGTCGTGCTTCAGCCGTCGGGCGTGCGCCGACCAAGCACCGGTCGATCGGCGCCGTGACGAAGGGGCGAGCCAATCAGGCTGTTTCCAGGTGGGTCCGCGCGGCCGGCGGATGTTGTCGGAAGTTCCGGTGGTGTCCGCGCTGCGCGCCAACGCCGCACCGTCGTTCTGTTTCACTCCTGATCCCCGCACCCACGCAGGCCAATGGGGTGTCAAGCGCGCGCCTAGGGTGTCGGCTGCTGATCTTGAGGTGCTCGAGAATGCCTGTTGAGCCCGTCTGAGGCGAACCTATCGGAGGCCGGCCAACTCGGTCGCCGACTGGAATAGCACCGGTGCTTGCTCCGGCCGCTGTCGATGACGGTCGGCGGCGCGTCGGTGGCGAGGTGGATCAGCATCAGCATCCGGACTTTGATCGACACCCGTCGATCGGCGAAGATCGCGGGATGCTGGGCCGCGGTTAGGAAGGCGTCGATGACTATCGGTGTCGCGGTGCGTCGCTGCCCGGTTCGGTGCAGGGCGTAGCCCCACAGCTCGGGCGCTACCCGATCGAACAGCTCGAGAATCGTCTCTTCGTTGAGTGGGTTTGCGTTGAGCTTCGCGAGGAGGGGTCCCTCCCAGGGCTCCGGCGGGCAGAGCAGCACGAGGACCTTTCCCGGACGTTGTCGCCGGCCGGCTTCGGCTCAGCGGTTGTGCGCTATCGCATAGCGCACAACCGCAGCGTAGTGGTGTTGTCCGGTTGCTGTAAAGCGTCGCGATACCTCCGACCAGCGTGAATACCGGTGCGGTCCTGTCGCGAAAGCCATTTGCCGACCGAGTCCCTACTATTGACTGTCATGCCCAGTGATGTAGGGAACGATTTCGTCTTGGACGCGCAGCTGTGCTTCGCGCTGCATGACGCTGCCCGGGCGATCATCGGCCGATACCGGCCGCTCCTGGCCATCATTGGTCTGACGTACACCCAGTACGCCGTTCTGCTGGTGTTGTGGCAGCGCCCAACGATCTCTCTGCAGGAGCTGTGTGGGGCGGTGAACATGGACAGCGCAACACTGTCGCCGCTGTTGAAACGACTCGCCGATGCCGCACTGGTCGAACGGCTCCGGCGCCCGGGCGATGAGCGCGAGGTCGAGGTTCGCCTGACCGCTGCCGGATCGGCGTTACACGAGCCGGCCCGGCGGGTGCAGGCTGAGGTTGAACGGGCCACCGGGCTTAACCGCCCCGATCTGGAGGCGCTACGAGACCAGCTGCACACCCTCGCGAGGCAGTTACGGTCCGCACCTGGGGACGAGGCCGGCTAGACCCCGGTACCGTGACGGCCCAAGGCGAATAGGCCGTTCGCATTTGTTCGAATCTTCGCAGGTCTGGTCGAACATCCTTCATGAACGCAGATGGAGTTCGTGAGTGTCGACGGTTCGACCCCCGAAGCGCACGTAGAACTCGCGCAATGTCGTAGCGGGGTGGACAGGCAGCGCGACTGGGCAGGCCTCGGCTTTGACCGCAGGATGTCTCGACACCATCTGGGATGGGGCTCGCGCCGAACTACCCGGACGGTTCGACGCTCTGTGTCGGTCTGCGCGGTGGCTCAGGAGGTCATTCCATGGCAGTCAATCCCACCAGTCCCGCCTTCTGCGGCGCTCGCGCCATGCGGCGGTCTCGCTCACTGCTGGGCCCGATCGGGATCGGCACCCCCAGCGGGCTGATGGCGCTCAGCGTGCTTGTGGCAGGCGGCTCCTCGAGGACGTCCTGCAGGTACCCGTTTCACCGCACCTACCCCGCCAACGCGCACGGAGTCCTGGTCGTCAAATGAGTATCCACGACGCCGGGCGGACTCGATTGAGTGTCCTCGACCTCGCGCTACGCGCCACCACCGCCGCAGGCCTGGCCGTCGATGCGTTCATCCACCTGCAGCTCTCGTCCATGTATCAGCTCGCCGCACCCGGAGGTATCGGGCAAGGCAACCTATTCCGCATCGCGGCGGTCGCCGCCGTCCTTGCCGCGTTGTATGTCCTGCTGCGCGGCAGCCAAGCGGCCTACGGCGCGGCATTTCTGGCTGCGGCGAGCGCGCTAGGCGCGGTAGTGCTCTACCGGTACGTCAACGTGCCCGCGCTGGGCCCACTCCCGTCGATGTATGAGCCGCTCTGGTTTGCCAAGAAGAGCGCTACCGCCCTTGCCGAAGCGCTCGCGTCGGTCGCAGCAATGGCCGGCCTAGCACGCGGCTGGAGGCGTGCACCTCCCGGGCAAGCTTGACCCGATCCGTTGAGCTTGGGTGGCCGGCCGCCGTACCGGCCATCGTCTGTCGGACTGCGGTGATGGCGCGGATGATGTCCTCATGCGGATCGAGTTGGTGGTTGTCGCGGACTGTCCTCACGAGGAGGCTGCCGGCGACCTGATGTGTGAGGCGTTGGACGACATCGGGCTTGGATCGGAGGCGTTCGATGTCATCGTTGTCGAGGGCCAGTCGATGGCCGACGGGCTGCACTTTGTGGGCTCGCCGACGTTCAGAGTCGAGGGCCGCGACCTGTTTGACGAGCCACATCGACCGACGGCCGTGGCCTGCCGGATTTATCCAGCGGGCCCACTACCGTCGCTGCGCGCCCTGCGTCGAGCGCTGAAAGAGGCTGCGGCTGCGGCGCTTGAGCGTGCCGTACGTGCTGCGGCTAGGTTGGCTGGTCACCGCGGGGGCGCACGGAGCACCTGACTCTGCCTCTACGACCATTTCGGTGCCACACCCTCCCAGCACTCATCGCCTTCCTTGTTGCGGGCTGCAGGGCCGGCCTAAGCCTCGGTCACATCCTCAAACATCGAGGCTGGAATCTGACACTGCACCATCATCGAATCGAACGCCTCGGCCGCGACGGCTACCGCGACCGGCCGGCGGGGGCGGTGTTCGGCGGCAGCAAGTGATAGCGGGCACTCACGGCGGAGTGGCTCAGGCCCATCACGGTGCTTCATCGGGTTCCTGCCGCTGGAGATGGTTCGACGATTACAGGGTGATTGTGTTGTCGATCTTTGGGCTAGGGCTTGAGGCGCGCTGTCAGCGCTTGCAGCCCGACGACGATTGTCCGCAGCTTCACGGCTGAACAATGCGCGGTGTCGTAGAAGCCGCCGGTGGCATCGGCGGCCTGCAGGGCGAACAGGTTGCCGAGGTGTGCGAACCTGCCGTCGGAGAGCAGGTAGGTCGGCAACCAGATTTCGTCTTCGTAGTGGTCGTGCCGGTCGGTGGTGATGATCCAGGCGCCCTTGACGGTGCGGCGGTAGCCGAATCGGGCCGAGGACAAGCCCAAGCGGGGTAGGGAGATCGGCACCGAGACCATATCGGGGTAGTCCAGTTCGGCAAGCCGCACGAGCGCTGAGTGAGCTAGCGAGGTCCCTTCGCTGATCAGCTCCGACCGGTCGCGAGCCAGGCTCGCCTTTCGCTGCTCGCCGTCGCGCAGCCGTCGACGT
>JBDSAN010000034.1:0-5478 GCA_039922115.1 Jatrophihabitantaceae bacterium | reverse complement strand
CGAAGGACCCGGGTTCGATTCCCGGCACCTCCACCAGACAGGGTGTGATCACACCCTGGTCGACCGAAAGGACGCGGTACCCACGGGTACCGCGTTCGTTTGGTTTCCGGACGAGTTCGGCCGACGGTCGCGCCGCCTCGGGCCGTCGAGGTCGAGCAGGATGCGCTCGAACCAGGCCGCGTTTGCTGATCTCTAAGCAGTGCCTGCACGCTTGGTCTTGACGGAGGCAGTAGCGGCCCGATGAGGCGTTCCTGTCGGTAAGCGTCCCCATGGTCACGAGTTGGTACCGGCTGCGCGTATGGGAACCATCTCGGTGCTAAATTCTGGCAGCTAACAGCTATTTTATGCTTATCTGCGCCAGTTAGGTGCCTGCGCACCTCCGGCGATCGTGTCTGGGGTTCTGTCATGTCGTCGTGCCTTTGCTGTTTAGATGGCGGTTCGATGTCGGGGTTGGTTCGTTGATCGCCTCGTCGCGCCGGGGTCGTCCTCGCAGCCTTGGTGTAGCGCTCGGTGCCGGTGTGGTGGCTGCTGTGGTCGCTGCCGGGGTGTTCGTGTATCTGTCCGGTGACTCGGTTCGGCGGCAGGCGGCTCAGCGACCCGCGCCGGTGGTGGACGCGGCCGTAGCGTCGACTAGCGCTCAAGCGCATGCGGTGGCCGCCAAGTTTGGTCATCGGGTGCGGATCGCTGACCGTGACGCCGTGAACTACTCGATCTTCGCCAACCCGGATGGCACGTTGACGGCGAGGTTGGAGTCGCAGCCGATCCGGACGGAGAAGTCTGGGCGGCTGGTTGATATCGATACGAAGCTGGCGGTCGGTCGGGATGGTTGGCTGCGGCCGAAGGCCACCGACGCCAACGTGCAGTTGAGCAATGGCGGCAGGGCGAGGCCGATCACCAGTCCGAGGCCGCTAAGGCCGCTGCCGAGGTCAACGCCGGTACCTGTGAAATCGTCGCCCGTGCCGTCGCCGAAGGGTACGACGCTGGGATCGATCCCGTCGCCGTCGCCGTCGGCGACCAGCGTGAGTGGGCAGGCGCCGCGTTCAGCCGCTAGGTTGCATGCGCTGACGACGGCTTCAGCTGTGACGCCGCTGGCGACCTTGGCGTTCAGCACCGGGTCGGTGAGCTATGGCTGGTACGGCGACCTGCCCGCGCCGACGGTGTCCGGGTCGACGGCGCTCTACGCCGAGGTGCTGCCCGATATCGACTTGAAGGTGACCGTCTCAGACGAGGGCTTTGAGATCCTGTTGGTGATCAAGTCGGCGGCGGCCGGCGCTGATGTCAGCACGATCGATTTTCCGGTGACGGTGACCGACCTTGTGGCCTCGGAGGACGGGGCCGGCAACACCCAGTTCCAAGATACGGCCGGAACAGTGCTTGGCACGGAGCCTGCGCCGTTGTTGTGGGATGCCAGCATCGATCAGTACTCGGGTGACCCACACACCGCCCAAGCTGGTTCGCAGTGGGATGCCACGGATATGAGTGGTTCTGGTGCGAACGATGCGGTCCAGCACGTAGTGCTTCCCACGGCGTTCCTGGCCGACCCCGGTACCCAATATCCGGTGACGGTCGATCCGACGCTGCGTGACTACACTCCGGCGCTGGCGAAATATGCCTATGTTGATCAGCACTTTCCCGATCAGCAGTACTACGACACGACCTTGGATAGCAGCCGGCTGCATGTCGGGGCGGAGCCCGACTCGACGCTGATCAACCGTGCCTACTGGGCGTTTCCTGGTTCTCCGCTGGCCGGTCAGCACGTCTTCGAGGCGCATTTCGACACTACTGAGGCGTGGGCCTGGAGTTGCACGCCGAAGGTGGTCGATCTCTACACCAGTAATGACTGGGGCAACACCCTGACCTACAACAACCAGCCGGGCGGTATGAGCGGTTCTTGGGCGACGGCTAACGTGGCCAAGGGCTATAACCAATCGGCTTGCAGCGGGGGCGCGGTCGGGTTCGACGTCACGTCGCTGATCACCGCGTTGGCTGCTCAGCAACGGTCGGTGTTCTCGCTGATTCTGCGCGCGCATGATGAAACCGACGTCACCGCCTGGAAGAAATTCAATGCCAGCACCAGCTTGGAGGTGCAGTACAACTCCTACCCGGACGCACCGACTGGGATGGGTTTCAGCCAGCCGCCCGCGTCCTGCGGTGGCTACCCGGGTCCGGCAGTCAACAATGCCGTGCAGGACCTGAGGTTGGCGATCAGCGAGAACGACGCTGACAATCAAGGTGTCGACGTGCATGTGCACGTGGTCGATGCCTCGACCAACGTCAATGTGCTTCCTGCCTCGACCTATCCGGCCGGCTACATCAGCACTGGAAGTTTCAACGCGAACGGCCTGCAACCGTCGCTGAAGATCCTGCGAGGGAGCCTGCCGCAGGGCAGATACGCCTGGTATGCCAACGGTTATGACGGGATCGACACCGGCCCGCAGTCTGGCGTCTGCTATTTCACCGTCGACGACACACCACCGCCGCCACCGGCGCTCAAGGTTGCCGGGCTGCCGCCGTCCGCAGTCGGGAAGCTGACGAATATGCGGATCACCTCAGCGGTGGCTGACAACGTGGTGCGGTTTGAGTACTGGTGGACATCGACCGCTAAGACGGTCAGCCCGTCAGCGGCTCCGGTCTCGGTCAGCACGGGCGCGTTGCCGGCGTGTGGCTCATCGGCGACGGCGAATAGCGTCGCGGCGCGGTTCGCTTGTCCGAGCGGGGGTGTGGCGACAGTGGTGGTCGCACCGCCTGATTCACCCGCAACGTTGTGGGTGGCCAGCATCGACTCGGCTCAGAACATCTCGACAGCGACGGGGTATCAGTTCTGGGCGCCAGGCGATTTCACAGCCTTCGCCAACGGCCACACGTGGGTGACTGACAGCCCGCCAGGGACCATGACGAGCACCCAGGTGCCCGATTCAGCGACCGCGTCCGGCGCTGGTTGCGGTTACAGCTGCGCGCAGCCGCTGGTGCTGCACGCGGTCTACAGCAACGACCCGTCCAACCCGAAACAGGGTGACCCCGGCCTGACGATGTCGATGAAGCTGAACGGCACAACTGATGCGGGTGCCTCGGCCACGACGGCGGGCCCGATGGTCGATACGTCGAAGGCATTCACTGTGTCGGCGTGGGTTCGCCCGGCAGCGCTCGGCTCGGTGCAGACAGCGGTGTCGCAGGCCGCGGGCAGCGGCCAAACGGTCAGCGGCTTCTACCTGCAACTCAACGCAAGTAATCAGTGGCAGATGTGCGTGTCCTCCTCGCTGACCTCGGCCGGCTTTTCCGGCGATTGCGCCACCGCGCCGGGGACGGTGACCAGCACCGGCAACTGGGCGTTCCTGACCGGCGTCTGGGATCCAGGCAACCAACAGGTACGGCTGTATGTCAACGGCGGTGCGCCGAGCACCAATTCACACCTTTCCACTCCGACGGCGCCCGGCGCGTTCACCGTCGGAACCTCGATCAGCGGCTCGAACCATTACTGGTTCCATGGCTGGATTTCCGATGTCAGCATCGTGCCCGGTGCGGCTGATTCGGTACAGCAGGGCTTCCTGCAGTTGCAATGCCCAGTCACGAACCTGGGCTGCCGATTGCTGCCCGGTGACTAGGCACCGCCGCCCACACGCGGTCAACCGGACACGAAACACCTTTGCGCAGACGGGGAGAACGTCGATGGGCTTGCGGCCACGGCGGATCATCAGCACGGTCACGGTTGCTGCGTTACTGCTGAGTCTGCTGAGCGCCGACGTCGTGCAGGTCAAACACCAAGCCTCGATGGCGCGCCGAGCCAGCGATAAGCCGATCGATGTGAAGCTGTGGCGGCCGTCCGTTCGGGCCGCAGCTATGACAGCCCGTTCGGTTGTTCCGGCCAACCGGACCTGGCCGACCGGTCAGACGTTCGAGCTGAGTTTGCAGGGTCATCTCGACTCGGGATCGAGTACCAGTCAGTTCCTGCCGGTCTCTGCTGGCGCAACCCGTGCTGCTGGTTGGGCACCGCTCGGTACGTCCGGCATTGCCATCGCGAGCAGCACCGGTGGCAGCCCCAGCGGAGCTGAGACGGCACTATCGCAGGCTGACGACGCGCAGCGCGTCCGGGTCGAAGTGCTTGGCGGCGATGCCAATGCCGCGCCGACTCTGAAGATCAGCCAGCTCGGTGGCCGATCCGGTCTGCAATCACTGGACATCGACCTGCCCGACAATGCGCTGGCCGGCTTGTACGGCGCTGACTACGCCAGCCGGTTGCGCTGGGTGCAGGTCGCCAACCCGGACGGCGCCGAGCTGCCTTCCACACACGCCGCGTTGAACGGTCTGCCGGTCACCCGGCTCGGTAGGCAATTGCTACGTACAGCAAGCAGTTCGTCCTATTCGATCTTCTTGACCGCGCTCTCCACTGGCTCATCGGTGACCGGGACCGGTGATTTCACCGCTACACCGCTGCGGCCGGCATCCTCGTGGCGGGTGTCGGCCCAAACGGGTGCCTTCGATTGGGAGTACCCGATGCGGGTGCCTCCAGCGGCGGCGGGGCCAGAGCCGTCTTTGGCGCTGTCCTACGATTCGCAGTCAGTGGACGGCGAAACGGGATCGACGAACAACCAGCCGTCAGCGGTCGGTGATGGTTGGTCACTTGCTGGCGCTGGTTCGATCGACCGCTCATACACGCCGTGCACGTTGGCGACTTCCGCGGTACAGACTGGTGACCTGTGCTGGCTCAACGACAACGCCACGGTATCGTTCGCCGGCCATTCCGGCCGGCTGATCAAGGACACCACCTCCGGCGCTTGGCGGCTGGAATCAGATGACAACACCAGGATCGAGTACCTGACCAGCGGTAGCGGTGACACGGTGGGCTATTGGAAGTTGACCACCACGGACGGCACCCAGTACTTCTTCGGTCTCAACACGCTGCCCGGCGGCGCGACGACGAACTCGGCGTGGACGGTGCCGGTGTGCGGCACGGCCAGTACCGCCTGCTCGGGTTCGGGTAGTTCGATCGGGCCGTTCAATAGCCAGGCCTGGCGGTGGAATCTCGATTACGTGCTTGATGTCCACAACAACGCTGAGGCGCTCTACTACAGCACCGAGGCCGGCAGCTATGTCCGAACGGCCGATAGCTCCGGCAGCCCGCAGACCCTGACCAGCTACGTCCGCGGTGGTGAGCTGGCCCGGATCGACTATGGCATCCGGGCCAACTCGACCAGCCTCGGAGCGCCGTCGGACAAAGCCGTGCTGACCTATCAGGACCGTTGCGAGGTCGGCGTGTCCGGTGAGCCCGGCACGGCCTGCGACAGCCAACCGGCCAGCCTCGGCGGGGGTGGTACGGCACAGTACTGGCCGGATGTGCCGTGGGATCAGCTGTGTCGTAGCGGTAGTAATTGCACGGTGCAGAGCCCGACCTTCTGGACCACCAAGCGTCTGGCATCGGTTCAGGCGCAAGCTCTCATCAGTGGCAGCTACGGCAACGTCGACCTGTGGACCTTAACTCAC
>JBDSAN010000033.1:0-4847 GCA_039922115.1 Jatrophihabitantaceae bacterium | reverse complement strand
TCCATGCCGCCGGTGGCCAGCCACACCCAGTGCGAGGAGATCCGGTTGATCTCCATCATCAGCACCCGGATCAGGTTCGCCCGCTCGGGAACGACCGCGCCGAGCAGCTTCTCCACCGCCATGCAGTAGGCGGTCTCGTTGAACAGCGGGGCCAGGTAGTCGCACCGGGTGACGAAGGTGCTGCCCTGGGTCCAGGTGCGGAACTCGGTGTTTTTCTCGATGCCGGTGTGCAGGTAGCCGACGACCAGCCGGGCGTCGGTGACGGTTTCGCCTTCGAGTTCGAGTACCAGCCGCAGCACGCCGTGGGTGGACGGGTGCTGCGGGCCCATGTTGACCACGAGGCGCTCCTCGTGCAGCGGGTCATCGGCGAATACCGAATCCCAGTCACCACCACCGGAGACGTTGTAGACCCGTCCCTCGGTGGTTTCCCGCGATGGGCTGTATGAGTCGGTCACCGGCCGTGCTCCCCACTCTTCGGGCAAGCCCTCATCGATAAACCCGCCTTTCATCTGGTGGCGGAATGCTCGCGCCCTTGTATTCGACCGGCACGCCACCGAGCGGGTAGTCCTTGCGCTGCGGGTGACCGTCCCAGTCGTCAGGCATCAGGATCCGGGTCAGCGCCGGATGCCCGTCGAAAATGATGCCGAACATGTCCCAGGTCTCGCGCTCCTGCCAGTCCGCGGTGGGATATACGGCGGTGACCGAGGGCAGGTGCGGGTCGGCGGTGGTGAGCGACACCTCGAGCCGGATCCGGCGACGGTAGGTCATTGAGGTCAGGTGATAGGCAACGTGCAGCCGCTCACCATCGGCACCCTCGCGCGCCAGGTAGTCCACTCCGGAAACCGCCGAGAGCAACTCGAAGCGCAGCGACGGATCATCGCGGAAGGTCTTGCACACCATCGCGATGTGCTCGCGCGCGATGTGGATGGTCAGCTCGTCCCGGTCGACCACGATCTTGCGGATGGCCTGCTCGTGCTCGGGGTAGGCCTGCTCGAATGCCTCGACCACCTCGTCGAAGAAGCTGCCGAACGGGCGCTGGGCCGGCAGCTCAACCCAGGGTTGGCGCTTGAGCCCGGAGAAACCTGAGGTGTCGCCGGAGCCGGTGACACCGAACATGCCGGGCCGGTGCTGGTCGACCGGCAATGCGCCCTGGGTCTGTGCCAGATCGAGTTCGCGTTCGCCGCCGGGCTGCGCCAGGTCGCTGGACTCTGTCATTTCGCGAACCTCTGCGACGACGGGATCAGTTCGACCTTCTGGCCGGCCAGCTTCTCGGCACGCTTGGGTCCGAGCGGCTCGTTAGAGATCTTGTGGTGCAGCTTCAGGATCGCGTCGATCAGCATTTCCGGCCGGGGCGGGCAGCCCGGCAGGTACATGTCCACCGGGATGATGTGATCGACGCCCTGCAGGATCGCGTAGTTGTTGAACATGCCGCCCGAGGATGCGCAGACGCCCATCGCAATCACCCAGCGCGGCTCGGCCATCTGGTCATAGATCTGGCGGACCACCGGGGCCATCTTCTGGCTGACCCGGCCGGCCACGATCATCAGGTCCGACTGGCGGGGCGAGGGCCGAAAGACCTCCATGCCGAAGCGCGCCGAGTCGAACCGGGGCGCGCCGAAGGTCATCATCTCGATCGCGCAGCAGGCCAGCCCGAAGGTCACCGGCCACAGCGAGGACTTGCGCGTCCAGTTGACCAGAGACTCGACGCTAGCCAGCAGGATGCCGTCCGGCAGCTTCTCTTCTAATCCCATGTCGAGGAGCCAATCTCTATCGGTGCTAGCGCCATTAGTACGTCGGACATTGCTCGGGGTTCACGTGGCGGTAACTCAGTCCCAGTCCAGGCCGCCGCGTCGCCAGACGTAGGCATAGGCGACGAAGACCGTGACGATGAACAGCACGATCTCGATCAACCCGAACAGGCCAAGCTGGGAGTTCTCGACCGCGTACGGGTAGAGAAAGATGATTTCGATGTCGAAGACGATGAACAGCATCGCGGTGAGGAAGTACTTGATCGGGAATCGGTTCGGGCCAGATGACATCGGAGCCGGCTCGATCCCGCACTCGTAGAAATCGAGCTTGGCCTTGTTGTAGCGCTTGGGTCCGGTGATCGTGGCGATGATGACCGAGAAGACCGCGAAGCCGAGGGCCAACACGAACAGGATCACGATCGGCAGGTACATCGAAAGCATCTAGGAACCTGCTTCCCTTCCTCAATCATTCGACTGTGTTCACTCGACTGTGCTCACTCGACTACGAATAGCTCCAGCTGTTGGGCTCGGACGCAGGCGCTTGCCGGCGCTGGCAGACCCTAGCCAGGCTAGTGCGCGCTGCCGCTGTGCCCATTATTAGGCTTGCCTTACTTCAGCTCGAGCCGGCCCGCCGCCGGCCCGGCACCTCATCGAACCGCCGGGGTCAGCTTGGTCAGCGCGGTGATGATCCGGTCACTGGCGTCACCATCGCGCGGATCGGTCAGGTTCGCCAGCAGCTTCAGCACGAATTTCATCAATCCGGGATGGGGCAAACCGTGTCGGGTGCAGGCCCGCATAACGGCCGGGTGCCCGATCAATTTCACGAACACCCCGCCGAGGCGGTAGTAGGAGCCCCATTCGGCGACCATGGTGGCCGGGTAGCCGGCCAGCGCGCGTTCCCGGGCCGGGCCGGGCTGGCGGGCCAGCGCCTGCACTACGGCCTGGGCGGCGAACTTGCCCGATTCCATCGCGTACGGGATGCCCTCGCCGTTGAACGGGTTGACCGAACCGCCGCTGTCGCCGACCAGGAGCACGCCGTTGCGGTAGTGCGGGGTTCGGTTGAAGCCCATCGGCAGGCCAGCGCCCTGGGTCGTGCAGAGCGCATTTTCCTCACGAAAGCCCCATTCTTCGGGGGTGTTGTCTAGCCAGCTGGTGAGCAGCGTGCGGTAGTTGGTCTTCTGGAAGCCGGCTGAGGAGTTCAGCACGCCCAGCCCGACGTTGACCGAACCGTCGCCCATCCCGAAGATCCAGCCGTAGCCGGGCAGCAGCTTGGCGTCATCGGCACCGGGCGGACCGTCCCACAGCTCCAGCCAGGATTCCAGGTAGTCATCGTGGGTACGCGGGCTGGTGTAGTAGCGGCGGACCGCCACCCCCATCGGGCGCTTGTCGTTGCGTTGCAATCCCATCGCTAGCGCGAACCGGCCGGAGACCCCGTCGCAGGCGAGCACTACCTGCGACCGGTAGCTGACCTCGACCTGATCAGCGCCGGTGCCCTGCCGGGCAGTCACGCCGACCACCCGGCCCTGCGCGTCTGAGACCGGCCCGGTCACCGAGGTCTGTTCCTGCAACCGAGCGCCAGCCTTGACCGCCTGCCGCACCAGCAGGTGATCCAGATCGGCACGCGGCCGGACGAGCCCGTAATTGGGGAACGAGGACAGCTCCGGCCAGTCGAGTTCAAGCCGCATCCCGCCGCCGATCACCCGCAGGCCCTTGTTATGCAGCCAGCCGGCCTGCTCGCTGACGTCGATGCCCATCTCGATCAAGGCTCGGGTACCGCGCGGGGTCAGCCCGTCGCCACATACCTTCTCGCGCGGGAAGGTGGTCTTCTCCAGCAGCAGGACGTCCACCCCGGCGCTGGCCAGCCAGTAGGCAGCCGCCGATCCGGCCGGACCGGCACCGACCACGATCACGTCGGCGTCCACTACCGCACCCATGGCGTTTCCTCCCCTGCACCAACCAAGCACCGCGCTGGGACTAGCTCGTGAAAGTTTTCACGAAGTCCAGCCTGCAGTCTAAGCCTCACCTGAGACAGCTGAATTCGCGGCGGCGCCCCGGTTGGTCGGCGATTCTCGCAGAACTCGGCGGCGGCCGCTCCGGGCGCCAGCTGGTGATCGGTCAACCGTCCAGCGGCCAACCGGCATAAATTTCCGTCGCCAATGCGCTAAGGGGTATTTACGGACACTTAGCACTACTGGTACTTATGTTGCAGCACTATCCCCCCACCAGCTTCGGAGGTTCCCCCGTGCTCAGAACCCGTCCCATGCTCGCCCTCGCCGCTGTCGCGGCCTCGATCGGCCTCGCTGCCCTGATGACGGCCGCCCCCGCCTCGGCCATGACCGGCGGTTACGTCGCGCTCGGCGACTCGTACTCCTCCGGAGTCGGCGCAGGCAGCTACACCTCAGAAAGCGGTTCCTGTGACCGCAGCACCAACGCCTACTCCGCTCTCTGGAACGCCGCACACCACCCGAGCGCCTACGCCTCGGTTGCCTGCTCGGGGGCGACCACCGGCGACGTCAACAGCTCGCAACTGTCAGCGCTGAGCTCGTCCACCGGCCTGGTCAGCATCACCATCGGCGGCAACGACGTCGGCTTCTCCAACATCATGCAAACCTGCGTCCTAGGTAGCGACAGCGACTGCGTGAATGCGGTCAACGCCGCCGAGGCCAAGGCTCGGACCACCCTGCCAGGCCTGCTGAACACCACCTACAACAACATCCGCAGCCACGCCCCGAACGCCCAGGTCGTGGTGCTGGACTACCCGGTCTTCTACCACCTCAACGTCTCCTGCGGCCCAGGCCTGAGCGCCACCTCGCGGGCCAAGATCGATGAGGGCATCAACCTCGCCGACAGCATCATCCAGACCGCGGCCGGCAGCCACGCCAACTTCACCTTCGCCGACGTCCGCAACGCCTTCCTCGGCCACCAGATCTGCGACAGTTCGTCCTGGCTGCACTCGCTGAACTTCTTCGATGTCACCGAGTCCTACCACCCGACCGCCAGCGGCCAGTCCGGTGCTTACCTGCCGGTCTTCAGCTCGGCCGTGCACTGACCCGAATCGCCTGACAAACCTTCGGCCGGCGGGGTTCGCCCCGCCGGCCG
>JBDSAN010000032.1:0-10640 GCA_039922115.1 Jatrophihabitantaceae bacterium | reverse complement strand
GAGAGCCGATCGCTGGTCGGCGGTTGCTTGTTGTCCGGCCGCACCAGCTGGCTACCTGGTCGCGGGTCAGCACCGTCCGGGTCGCCGTCGGCGTTGTTGATACTCAGCTGCGACGTGCCGTTGGCCTGATCGGGCGTGCTCACCAGGTTGAAGGTCAGGAACGGCCGGGACGGATCCCCGTCGATGAACAGCACCGGACCGCAGTACATCCGGTCGCCGATCGCGACCGGCAGCTCGCTGTCCCGGCGCGCCGCAGACACCGAACCAGCAGCGACGCTGGCGTAGTAGCAGCGGGCCTGCGAGTTCTTGGCGCCGTGCCTGGCCCGGACCTCGGCGTCCATGTTCTTCTCCACCGAGGCCAGCAGCTGGCTGGCATTGCTGACCCGCTCGCCATAGCTGGTGAGGACCCGTTTGACCGATGGCTTAACGACAATCCAACCTGCACCGGCAAGCAGGCCCAGCACGCACACGGCCATCAGGCGGATGGCGAACCGGCGCCACGGCGAGATGGCCCGGTTCGTTGACACGCACAACTCCCCGTCGGCCGCTGATTGGACTCACCCAGGGTAGGGGAGTGACCTGTGTGGTGCGGGCAACGCCGTCCGTAGGATCGAAATGTGAGTGGACACATCGCGATCGCGACCTGCACCCAACTATTGCCGGACGGCGACGTCGAGGACGCCACGCTGCTGCGCGCGCTGGCCGAACTGGATCTGAAGGCAACCTTGGTCGGCTGGTCCGAGCCGGACGTGGACTGGGCCGGCTTCGACGCCACCGTGATCCGCTCGACCTGGGACTACACGACCCGCCGGGCCGAGTTCCTGGCCTGGACCGATCGGGTGCCGAGGCTGTTCAACCCGGCGCCGGTGGTGGCGGCCAACAGCGACAAGCGCTACCTGGCCGGCCTTGCCGCGGCGGGGCTACCGGTCGTCCGGACCACGTTCTTCGAGCCGGATCAGCCGGTGCGGCTGCCGGTGACCGGGGAGTACGTGCTCAAGCCCTCGATCGGTGCCGGTTCCGGTGGGGCCGGCCGGTTCGATGCCGGCCAGCCGGCGGACGCGCAGCGGGCCAGCGCGCACGCGGCTGCGTTACAGGCTGCCGGTCGGACGGTGCTACTGCAGCCCTACCTGGCCGGGGTGGACACGGCCGGCGAGACCGCGCTGATGTTTTTCAACGGCCGCTACAGCCACGCGATCTGCAAGTCGGCGATGCTGGCGGCGGGCAGCCAGTACGGCTTGGGCATGGATCAGCTTTATGTGGGCGAGGTGATCACCGCGCGGGAGCCGTCGGCCGCCGAGCTCGAACTGGCCGGGGCGGTGCTGGCCGAGTTGACGGCCGGCCTGCCCGAACCGTTGCTGTACGCCCGGATCGACCTGCTGCCCGCCGAGCACGGACCGGTGCTCGTGGAAGCCGAGCTGACCGAACCGTCGCTGTTCCTGGACCACGACGAGCAGGCAGCCCGCCGGCTGGCCGAGGCCATCAGCGATCGGATCGGCTAGGTGAGCGGGTCCGATCAGCCAGCGGTACCGACGCTCGCCGGGACCGACAGCGCCGCCGACCGGGCCAAGCGAGCCGCGCTGATCCGGATCAAGGCGGTCGCGACCGGTGGCCTGGTGCTGGCCGCGGTGGTATTCGTGCTGTGCCGGGTGGTCGGGGACGGCCACGGGGTCTGGCCGTTCCTGCAGGCGGCCAGCGAAGCGGCCATGGTCGGCGGGCTGGCCGACTGGTTCGCGGTCACCGCGCTGTTCCGGCACCCGCTCGGCCTGCCGATCCCGCATACCGCGATCATCGCGCGCAAGAAGGACCAGATCGGTGAGAGCCTGGGCGAGTTCGTCCAGCAGAACTTCCTCACCCCCGAGGTGGTCGGGCCCCGGGTGCAGGCCGCCCAGATCCCGCGCCGGATCGGCGAGTGGCTGGCCAGCGGCGACCGGCCGGAACGGCTGGCCGGTGAACTGGCGATCGCCTTCCAGGGCGCGAACTCGGTGCTCGCTGACGACGACATCCGGCTGGCTATCGAGCGATTCGCCGACGCCCAGCTTCGGCGGCTGCCGGCCGCTCCGGTGGTCGCCAAGCTCCTGGACATCGCGGTGGAGGGCAACCAACACCAGATCCTGCTCGGCGAGGGCTTGAAGGCGCTGATGCGCTTTCTGGACGACAACCGTGAGGTGTTCCGGCAGCGGGTCGCTGAGGAATCGCCGGAGTGGGTGCCCGAGTGGGTGGACGGTCGGGTGTTCAACAAGCTGTTCTCCAGCGTGCAGAACTTCCTGGCCGACGTCGCGATCGATGACCAGCACGCGCTGCGCAAGCAGTTCGACGAGCGGCTGCGGGTCTATGCGGCGCGGTTGCGCAGCGATCCCACGGCCGCCGAGGCGCTGGAGCAGTGGAAGTCGGAGTTGCTGGACCATCCAGCGGTGCGCAACGCGATCTCATCGCTGTGGCTGCCGCTCAAGCAAGCCGTCCTGGAAGCTGCTGCCGACCCCGATTCGGAGCTGCGTCGGGTCGGCGTGTCGGTCATCAGGCAGACCGGGGTGGCGCTCAGCTCGGACACCGCGCTGCAGGCCAAGTGCGATCGCTGGGTGCTGGGTGTGATGAATCACGTGCTTGCGCACTACTCCGGTGAGCTGTCCGGGGTGATCACCTACACCGTCTCGCGCTGGGACGCCGAGTCGACCGCCCGCCGGCTGGAACTGCAGGTCGGGCGTGACCTGCAGTTCATCCGGATCAATGGCACCGTGGTGGGCTCGCTGGTCGGCCTGGCCATCTACACCTTGAGCCGGCTGCTGTGACCGGTTTGGCGGCGGGGTTGGCCGGCCGGGTCGGCTAGCCTGGACCACTGAGCCGAGCCCGGCCGAACCCACCCACGGCTCGTCCGGCAGAGCGCAAGGCGGGGATCAGCTATCACCGACAACACCGAGTTCAGCCCGCGTACCGAGGCGATGCCGGCGGCCGGCGCGCAGCCGGACGCCGACGGCGGCACCGGCTGGGTGCTCGGCGGCCGGTACCGGATCCAGGAGCGGATCGGTTCCGGCGGGATGGCCGAAGTCTTCCGGGCCCGGGACGAGCTGCTGGCCCGCGAGGTCGCGATCAAGGTGTTTCGCA
The DNA here is from genome assembly GCA_039922115.1 of Jatrophihabitantaceae bacterium. Taxonomy (GTDB): domain Bacteria; phylum Actinomycetota; class Actinomycetes; order Mycobacteriales; family Jatrophihabitantaceae; genus Jatrophihabitans_A. Next base: position 7,541 of record JBDSAN010000032.1, on the reverse strand, counting down.
GCGAGCTCGACCCGGTGGACAGCGCCGGTGGCGCGCAACGCCAGCAGGTCGAGTTGCAGGTGCTGGCCCAGCTCAGCCACCCGAACCTGATCACCCTGTTCGACGGCCGGATCGCTGAGGCCACCGGCTCGCGCGAGCACGCCTACCTGGTGATGGAGCTGATCCACGGCCCGAGCCTGTCCGCCCGGATCGCCGACGGGCCGCTGCCTGAACCCGAGGTGCGCGCGCTGGCTGTGCAGATCTGTGACGCGCTGAGCTACGTGCACGCCAAGGGCATGGTGCACCGGGACGTGAAGCCGGCCAACATCCTGCTGGGCAGCGATGGTGTCGACAGCGCGGGTGGTCACGAGGTGCGGGCCCGGCTGTCCGATTTCGGCATCGTCCGGTTGCTCGACAGCGCGCACCTGACCAGCGCGAACTTCATGGTCGGCACCGCGTCCTACCTGTCGCCGGAGCAGGCCAGGGGTGCCGAGGTCGGCCCGGCCGCCGACGTCTACGCCCTCGGCCTGGTGCTGCTGGAGTCACTGACCGGCGAGCGCACCTTTCCTGGCCCGGCGCTGGAGGCGGTGATGGCGCGGTTGGACGGCCCACCGCCGATCCCGGCGGGTCTCGCGCAACCATGGCCGGGACTGCTGGCGGCGATGACCGCGACCGATCCGGCGCAGCGGCCGAACGCGGCGCGGGTGGCCAGCCTGCTGCGCGGCGCGACCGGCGGCCTGGCTGCCTCGAACAGTCCGATCGCTGACAGGACCACGGTGCTCGCCCCGATCGCCGCTGTGGGCGCTGCCGCCGCCGGCCCTGCTACCGCGACGCTGCGGCCGGTCCCTGCGGCGCTGCCGGCTGCGCGTGCTGCGCGGGCAGCCGGGACCGGCTCGCGCTACCTCTGGTTGGTCTGGCTGGTCGGCCTGCTTGCCTTGCTGACGACGGTGGCGGTGCTCTACCTGCTGTTTCACCGCAATGCCGCAAACAACCCGAGTGCGCCGGCGATCACCACGCCAGGTCGGATCACCAGTACCCCGCCCACCGCCGTCAGCACCCCGCCGACCACCAGTGCGCCGCCGACCACTAGCAACCCGCCGACCACCAGCGCGCCGCCCACTACCAGCGCGCCGCCGACTACCAGCGCGCCGCCGACTACCAGCGCGCCGCCGTCCTCGACGGCACCACAGTCGAGCACCGCAGGTTCGTCCACCAGCGCGGTGACTAGTCCGGCCGGCTCGTCCACCAGCGCGGCCGGCGCCGGCGGGCCGCCGACGGCAACCGGCTGACCGGCCGGGTCAGCGAGCCAACCCGAGCGTCAGTGCGGCGCGCCGACCGTGATGGTGAAGCTGCCCGGGGCCGCCGACTGAACCTTGCCCTCGAAGTCGATGCCGCCGCTTGCGTGTACGTCGTCGTAGGGAAAGGCGTAGCCGAGCCCACCGGTGGTGGTCTGGTGCAGGATTCGCGCGTAGTGGTTCGTCCTTGGCTGGGTGTAGAAATTGGCCGCGTTCTCGCCGTCGGGCTGGTTGGCGTTGTCCAGCAGGGTGGTGCGGTTCAGGGCCGCGGCCAGCCGGGCGCTCAGGTTGCCCAGCTCGTCGTTGCCGGTGGTGAACGGCGCGGTGCTGCAGTTGAAGATCGCGTAGGTGGACGGCTTGCCGAAGCTGCCCACGCCCGGAAACGTGAGCGTGTCGCCGCTGACCCGGCCGGTGACCGTTCCCCAGGTGTACTGGGTGTCGATGGTCAGGTCGGTGGACTGGTACTTGGCCCAGGCCCGGTTGACGTAGTCGTCCAGGTAGCCGGCGAACAGGTTCGAACCGCCGAGGTTCGGGCTGACCGCGCGCAGGTTCTGGCCGCCGCCATCGGTCTGGATCAGCCTGGCCCAATCGCTGCCATCGGCTGCAGCCTGTGCCCGCAACGCGCTGCACACGGTGTCCAGGCCACCGTTGGGCAGCCCGGCCACCGTTTGCGTTCCACTCGATGTTTGCAGGGACAACGCGATCGGCAACGACACGAAATCGACGAAGCTGATGTTGGCGTACAGCTGGCTGCTGTCGTAGGTGAGCTCGCAGAATCCCCACTGGACGTTGATGTTCGGGTCGCTCGGGTTGCTCACCGACGGCATCACGATGCCCGGGCCCGGATTCACCAGGAAGGTCAGCGGTTGGCCGATCGAGAACCAGATCCGGCCGCCGACCAGGTGCGGGACGGTGATGCCGACGGTGCCGCCCGGCCCGGCCAGCGGGATCGCGCAGTCAGCGCCCAGTGGCTGCTGGGGCGCGCTCGGCGAGGGCGGGTAGTAGGGCGTGTGGCCGTCCGAACGCAGGAACATCCAGGCCCCGCCGTTGTCAGGCGCCATGCCGGTGACGTAGGCGTAGACCGGCGAGGTGCCGGTGTTGTTGACCAGGTTGACCGCCAGCGTTGCCGGGGTCGCGGGGTTCGCTGGGCTGGCGCCGGCCGGCCGGGTACCGAGTTCGATCAGGGACGGGGCGGCCAGCAGGGCAGCTGCACTGCCGAGAAATCCACGTCGTGAGAGCGCCATCGTTGCCTCCGGACTGCTCGCCGGGCAGCGCTGAGCCTGCCGGCGGGGCAGGTGATATGTCGGAATCGGGATGATTCGACGTTAGCCCCGAAGGTTCGGACGCGCAACCTGAGATGCCTGATTTTGCTGGCTGAGAGCGATCCCATGGCGCTGTTCCGAGGGGCCGCCAGGCACGCCGCCGGCAGTCCCGGTCGTGACCACGCCGAGCTGCGCCAGCACGGTCAGCGCCGCCAGCCAGACCAGGCAGGCGCCGAGCATGTGGATGCCGACCAGGATCGCCGGGACGTGGGTGAAGTACTGCAGGTAACCGATGAAACCCTGAGCCAACTCGATCCCGAGTAGCCACCAGCCGCCTCGCTGGACCGCCCGATCGGCTCCGGCGGACCGGGCCAGCAACACGAAGCCGATGCTCACCCCGATCAGCAGCATCACCAGGTCGGCGTGCAACTGCGAGACCGAGGACGGCGCGAGGTGGATGCGATGGGTCGCGCCCTTGTCGCCGGCATGCGGTCCGCTGCCGGTGACCACGGTGCCCACCGCGAGCACGGCAGCGGTGACCGCCAGCAGCGCCCAACCGGCCGCGCGCAACGCCGGACCGGCCTGCTGCCCGGCCGGCTGCAGCCGAACCCGCCACCACAAGACGAAGGCGATCGCGATGATCGCGATGGACAGCAGGAAGTGCGCGGCCACCACCCAGGGATTCAACTTGGTGAGCACGCTGATGCCACCGAGCACCGCCTGGGCCGGGATGCTCGCCGCCAGCAGCACTGCCAGCCGCCGCTGGCGCCGGACCAGCACCGCCACCAGCAGGGTGGCCAGCACCACCACCACGACCACAAAGGTGAGCTGCCGGTTGGCGAATTCGATGCGCGCGTGAAAGGCGTTCTGCGAGGTCGGCACCAGCGAGTTCTCGGTGCAGGTAGGCCAGGTCGGGCATCCGAGCCCGGAACCGGTCAGCCGGACCGCGCCGCCGGTGATCACGATCAGGACGTTGACGATCACCGAGGCCAGCGCCAATCGAGCCAGCATTGCCGGCTGCCGGCCGAGCGCCAGCAGCCGGGCGGGGCTCACTCCCACCGGAACCACCGGGCCGCTGCAGGCAAGGCCACGCCGGCCCACACCAGCAGGGTGAGCACTGCGCGCAGCGGGAAGCCACCGCCGTGCTGCAACACCTGATGCAGGCCGTCCGACAGCGCCGCCGATGGCAGGCAGCGCAACAGGTCGGCGGCAGCGGCGGGATAGCGGGTGAGCGGGATCGCGATGCCGCCGGCGAACAGCAGCACCAGCCAGATCAGGTTGGCCGCCGCCAGGGTGATCTCGGCCCGGACGGTGCCGGCCAACAGCAGGCCCAGCCCGCCGAAGGTCGCGGTGCCGAGCACGATCAGCAGCACCGCCCACAGCCCGTCCCCGGACGGGTGCCAGCCCAGCACCAGGCCGAAGCCGCAGATGAGCGCGGCCTGCAGCACCTGCAGGACCAGCACCGCCCCGGTCTTGCCGGCCAGCAGCACCGGCCGGGACAGCGCGGTGGCGCCGAGCCGCTTGAGCACCGCGTACTTGCGCTCGAAGCCGGTGCCGATCGCCAGGCCGGTGAACGAGGCACTCATTACCGCCAGCGCCAGCACCGAGGGCACCACGAAGTCGATCCGGCGAGGCGCGTCGAGGGAGTACAGCACCGGCAGGTTAAAGAAGAATTCCAACAGCAGCGGGATGATCAGGGTGAGCCCGACCTGCTCGCCATTACGTAGCAGCAGCCGCAGTTCCATCCGGATCTGGGCGGCCAGCATGGTCCGGGCCGGTGCGGCACCGGGCGCCGGCGCGAAGTCGATCACCGGCGCGCCGACGGTCGGTTCATGGTCAGCTCGCCGGCGGGACTTTGCTTGCCGGGATCTTGCTTGCTGGACGTCGGCTGGTCGGCGGGCTCGTCTGTGGTCAGTGCCAGAAAAACGTCCTCCAGGCTGCGCTGCTCGACGTTGAGCCGCTCGGCCAGCACGTCGCGCGCGGCGCACCAGGAGGTCGCGGCGGCCAGCAGCTTCGGGGTGACCTCAGCCGAGATCAGGTAATTGCCGGCGGCTGGTTCGCTGACCTTGGCGCCGGCCGGCAGGGCTGCCTGCAGGTCCGCGATCGGCAGGCCGGGACGAGCGTTGAACCGGACCTGGCCGGCCGAATGCGCGCGGGTGAGTTCGGCCGGGCTGCCCTCGGCGACCACCCGGCCGGCGTGCAGCACCACCACGTTGTCTGCCAGCTCCTCGGCTTCGGCCAGGTAATGGGTGGTCAGCACCACGCTCACCCCGTCGGCGCGCAGCCGGCGGATCAGCTCCCAGGTCACCCGGCGGGCCTGCGGGTCCATTCCGGTGGTGGGCTCGTCCAGAAACAGCAGCTCCGGCCGTCCGATCAGCGCCATCGCCAGCGACAGCCGCTGCTGCTGGCCGCCGGACAGCCGCTTGACCTGGCTGCTGGCCGCGTCCGACAACCCGACCAGTTCAAGCAACTCGCCGGCATCCAGCGGGTGGGCGGCATAACTGGCGAACAGCTGCAGCAGTTCCTGCGTCCGGGCGCCGGTGTAGCCGCCGACCCCGCCCTGCAGCATCACCCCGACCCGTGGCCGCAGCTTGGCTCCGTCGCTGGCCGGGTTCAGCCCGAGCACCCGTACCTGACCGGCGTCGGCGGACCGGAAACCCTCGCAGATCTCGATCGTGGTGGTCTTGCCGGCGCCGTTGGTGCCCAGCAGCGCGAGCAGCTGGCCGCGGGCCAGGCTGAAGGAGATGCCGTCCACCGCGACCCGCGCGCCGTAGCGCTTGACGAGGCCGGTGATCTCGACGGCTGGTGCGGGCACATGCCGAGTGTAGGTAGCTCAGCCCAGGACGGGCCGCGGCGGTCCCGCGAGGTGACCCGGCCGACTCCCGGGGCAGCGCGAGGGTGGCTCAGTCGCCGGCCTTCACCGCGCTGCCGTAGCTGTCCACGTAATGCTGGCCGGACAGCTGCTGGACCGCGGTTCGGATCGTTTCGGTGACCTCGCGCAGCACCCGGGAGGATCGCTCGTCCTCGGTCCGGCCGGAAAAGTCCAGTGCCGGCCCGTAATGCACTTCTACCGGTGCCCGCCGCCAGCGCTGCTCGCCGGCCGGCAGCACCCGGTCGGTGCCGACCAGTCCCACCGGGATCACCGGCGCGCCCGATCGCAGCGCCAATCGCGCCACCCCGGTGCGGAACTTGTGCAGCCGGCCGTCCGGAGACCGGGTGCCTTCGGGATAGATGCCCAGCACCTTGCCTGCGGCCAGCAACTCGGTGCCGACATCGATGGTCGAGGCGGCCGCCCGCGGATTGGTCCGGTCCACCGGCACCAGCCCGAACTCGGTGAACACCCAGGCCAGCGCCCGGCCCCGCAGGCCGCGACCGTCGAAGTACTCGGCCTTGGCGAAGTAGACGACCTGCCGGCGCGCGGTGATCGGGGTGAACACCTCATCGGCGGCCGACAGGTGGTTGGCGGCGATGATTGCCGGCCCGGTTCGCGGGATGTAGTGCTGCCCGCTGGAGGCCGGCCGGAAGTAGGCGCGCAGCACCGGCGAAACCGTCAGCTCAGCGGCGCGATACAGCACGTGCAGCAACTTACCGGTCGATCTCGCCGGCCATCGCAGCCCCCAGCCTGTCCAGCGGCAGCGAAATACGTCATACTGGAGTTGTGAAAATCGCCAGCCCACACACCGCGCCCACCCGGGACGCGGTCGTTCGCCTGGTTCAGGAACGTGGCCCGCTCACCGCGGCGGCCCTGGCGCAGCGATTGGAACTGTCGCCGGCGGCCGTCCGGCGGCACCTGGACGCGCTGGTCGCCGATGGGATCTTCGCCGAAGTCGAGTCGCGAGTGTCGGTCCTTCGTCCCCGTGGCCGTGGCCGCCCGGCGCGCACCTACGCACTGACCGACCTCGGCCGGGCCGGCCTCGGCCACGCCTACGACGATCTCGCTTCGACGGCCTTGCGCTACCTGCGAAGCATCGGGGGAGAAGCTGCTGTGGTGGCCTTCGCCGAGCACTGGGCCGATACGCTGGCCGACCGGATCCGTGGCCGGCTGGCCGGCCAGCCCGACCTGTCAGCCGAGCGCAAGTCCGGCTTGGTCGCCGAGATCCTGACCGAAGAGGGTTATGCGGCCAGCGCCGAACCGGCCGGCCTGGGCACCCAGATCTGCCAGCACCACTGCCCGGTCGCGCATGTCGCGGCCGAGTTTCCCGAACTATGCGAAGCCGAAACCCGCGCGCTGGCGGATGCGATGGGCACCTACGTCCAGCGGCTGGCCACCATCGCGCACGGCGACGGTGTCTGCACCACGCACATCCCGCACGCCCAACCACGCGAGCGAACCACCACGAACGCAACGACCACGAACGCAACGACCACGAACGCAACGACCACGCACTCGAACAACCCGCACCGACCGGTAAGCCCGATCCCCAGCACGGGAGGCAATAAGTGACCACAGCAGCAGAGCGCATCCAGACCCAGGACGAGCAGATCAATGCGCTATCGACCTATAAGTTCGGCTGGGCCGACACCGACGTGGCTGGTGCGACCGCTAGGCGTGGCCTCAACGAGGATGTGGTCCGCAACATCTCGGCGCTGAAGAACGAGCCGGAATGGATGCTGGAGCGCCGGCTCAAGGCCCTCGACATCTTCTTCCGCAAGCCGATGCCCAACTGGGGCTCGGACCTGTCCGGGATCGACTTCGACAACATCAAGTACTTCGTCCGGTCGACCGAGAAGCAAGCCGCCACCTGGGACGACCTGCCGGCCGACATCAAGAACACCTACGACAAGCTGGGCATCCCCGAGGCGGAGAAGCAGCGGCTGGTCTCCGGCGTGGCCGCCCAGTACGAGTCCGAGGTGGTTTACCACAAGATTCGTGAGGATCTCGAGCAGCAGGGCGTGCTGTTCCTGGACACCGACACCGCGCTGCGCGAGCACGAGGAGCTGTTCAAGGAGTACTTCGGCACGGTGATCCCGTCCGGTGACAACAAGTTCGCGGCGCTGAACACCG
>JBDSAN010000031.1:0-6516 GCA_039922115.1 Jatrophihabitantaceae bacterium | reverse complement strand
GCCGAGCCGTTCCTGGCCGACTCGAAAGTCTTTCATGTCAGCCAGCACACCGACCGGGCGATCAACCTGGCCGGCCTGCGTGTCGGGGTGATCGGCGGTGGCCAGTCCGGGGCCGAGGCCTTCCTGGATCTGATCAGCCGGCCGACAGCGGACTCGCCGCGTCGAGTCAGCTGGATCTCTCGCCGGGCCAACTTCTTCCCGATCGACGATTCGCCTTTCACCAATGACTATTACATGCCCGACCACAGCGACTACTTCGCCTCGCTGCCATTGCCGATCCGGCAGACCTTCAACACCACGCACCTGCTGACCTCCGACGGCATCAGCGAATCGACCTTGCGGGCCATCTACCAGCGGATCTACACCCAGAATTTCATCCATCAGCGAACCGACCTGATCGCGCTCTATCCGAACCGGGACCTGACCGGGATCAGCCGGCAGGCCGGCTCCGGCGATGGCTACACCTTGGCCTTGTCGCACAACCATCATCCCGAGGCCACCGAGCAGTTGGACCTCGACGTGCTGATCTTCGCGACCGGCTTCCGGCCGCACACCATGCCGTTCCTCAGCCCGATCGCCGACCGGTTGCAGAGCGAGGCGGGGGAGTACCGCATCGACGACAACTACGCGGTGCTCTGGGACGGCCCCGCCGATCGCAACATCTTCTTGCAGAACGCCACCCGCCAGCAGCGCGGGCTGGCCGACCCGAACCTGTCGCTACTTGCCTGGCGCAGCCAGCGGATTCTCGATCGGTTGCGCAATGCCGACACCGATCCACAGCACCGCTCGTTCATCGAATGGACGAGCAAACAACCCAGCGTCGCCGAACCGGAATGACCCCATGAAGAGCTCGAACGGCACGACCGCGTTTCCCAGCACGACGATCGTCGGCGCCGGCATCATCGGCACCCTGACCGCGCGTGAGATCCTCAGCCGGCTGCCGCGGGCGTCGGTTACCGTGATCGAACGGGACACCGTCGGCAGCGGTGCCAGCCGCCGGTCGGCCGGGCTGCACTTTCCGCGCGGTGGCACCGAGCGAGTGCGCCGGATGTCTGACTTCAGCGCCCAGTTCTACCAGTCCCTGCAGCAGGAAGTGCCGGCGCTGCCGATCTACCCGCTGCCCGAGACCTCGGTGATCGGCGATCCCAGCCGGGCCGCCGAGCTGCGGACCAGCTACCTCGGCCAGGCCAACATCAGCTCGATCGGCCGGCTGCCGAACGAGGACGTCCAGCCACCGTCCGGGGCCGGCTTGTGGCGCATCGACGGCTGCCATCAGGCAGATGTCTACGGGGTGACCCAGGCGCTGGCCTGCCGGCTGCGTGGCCAGGTCAGCTTCCGGGAAGGGCTACAAGTCACCGGGATCGAGCAGTCCGGCAGCGGCGTGCTGGTCCGGCTCGGAACCGGCGAGCTGATCCGAACCGACCGGCTGGTGCTCGCCCCCGGACCGTGGCTGGCCGCGCCGGCCTGGCGCGAGCTGGTGGCTCCGCTGGGCCTGCGGGTGAAGAAGATCGTGGCCTTGCATGTCGAGCAGGTGCCCGGCCCGCACGATCGGGCAGTGGTCTTTCAGGACGAGGACGCCTTCCTGATCCCAGTGCTCAACCGCGGTCACTGGCTGTTCAGCTATACCTGCCAGGAGTGGGACGTCGATCCGGATCAGCTCACCGGCGGCCTGTCCAACGCCAATATCGTCCAGGCCCGGGATTGCCTGCGCCGCTACTCGCCCAGCCTGGCCGAGCACTGCAGGTCGGGCCGGCTGTTCTGCGATGCCTACAGCGCTTCCGGTGAGCCGCTGGTGCAACCGCTGGACGCGGCAGGCCGGATCGTGTTCGCTGGTGGCGCCAACGGCTCCGGTTACCGGCTCGCGCCAGCTATTGCCTGCGAGGCGGTCGACCTGCTGGAGCTGCCGTCCGAGCTAAGGAGTGCCGGGTGACCACCAGCCAACCCGACCCCAACCCTGCCCACAGCGATCCTGCCCACAACAACCCTGCCCACAGCGATCCTGCCCACAGCAGGGGTTTCCAGCAGCGTCCGATCTTCGTCTTCTCCTCGCCGACCACCCCGAACGGTGACCTGCACCTGGGGCACCTGGGCGGGCCGTACCTCGGCGCCGATGCCTACACCCGGTTCCAGCGGATGAACGGGGCGACGGTCTTCCATATCGCCGGCAGCGATGATTTCCAGAGCTACGTGGCAGGCGCGGCCCGCCGGGACGGCCGCAGCCCGAGCGAGACCGCCGCGCACTACAGCGCTGAGATCCTGGCCACCCACCGGCTGATGGATATCGAGATCGACGAGTACACCGTGTCCGGGGTCGAGCCAGGTTATCCCGATCGGGTAAGGGAATTCTTCTCCCGGGTCGCGGCCAGCGAGCTGGTCGGGCTGGCTGAGGGCGATGCCCTGTTCGACGGCGACAGCGGCCAGTACCTCTACGAGGTGGACGTCTCCGGTGGCTGCCCGACCTGCGGCAACGGCACCGGCGGCAACATGTGCGAGGAGTGCGGCGAGCCGAACAGCTGTGCCGACCTGATCGAGCCGCGGGCAGGCACCTCAGCGGCCCAGCCCCGGCTCGGCCGGATCACCCGCTACCAGCTCGCGCTGGGCCGGCTGGCCGCCGAGATCGAGGCCCATCACCGGGTTGGTCGGGTGCCGGCCCGGGTCAAGGAGCTGGCTCACCGGCTGTTTCGCCGCGATGACTTCGAGCTGGCGATCAGCCATCCCGGTGACTGGGGTGTCGCGCCGGTCGAGCCAGGCGTGGCCGGCCAGGTGATCTGGGTGTGGGTCGACATGGCTTACCGGTTCTTGCATGGAATCGAGGTGATCGGTCGCCGCCGCGGCGAGGACTGGCACGCCATGCGGCCGCAGCCGGACTGGAAGATCGTGCACTTCATGGGTTTCGACAACACCTTCTATCACTGCATCTTCGTCCCCGCGCTGTACCGGTTGGCGCACCCGGACTGGCAGCCCGACATCGACTACAACCTCAACGAGTTCAGCCTGCTGGACGGCAGCAAGTTCTCCACCAGCCGGCGACACGCGGTCTGGGGCAAGGACGTGCTCGGGCCGCAGACGGTCGACGGCATTCGCTGCTACCTGTCCTGGGCACGTCCGGAGGGCCGGCGGACCAACTTCGTGCTGGCCGAGTACGAGCAGTTCGTGGCCGAGGTGCTGGTCGGCCGCTGGCAGCGCTGGCTCAACGACCTCGGTGTTCGGGTGGACAAGTTCTACGGCGGGTTAGCGCCAGCGGCGGGCCCGCTCACCCCCGAGCAGGTCGCGTTCCTGGCCCGGCTGACCGACCGCCTGTCGGCGATCGGCAACAGCCTTGGTCAGGACGGCTTCTCGCTGAACCGGGCGGCTCGCGAGCTCGATGGCATCGTGTCCGACGTGCAGGACTTCTTGCTGCTCCAGCAGCCGATTGCCGACCTGCCGGTCTGGGCCGATGAGGTCGACAGCAGCGTCGCGCTGGAACTGGCCGCGGCCAACCTGCTGGCGGCAGTCAGCGCTCCGGTGATGCCTCGCTTCGCCGGCCGGCTCGCTGCCGCGCTGGGTAGCGCAGCGCAGGGCAGCTCCGCGCCGACCCGCTGGCCGAGCACGGTCACCCTGCTGCCGGCCGGTAGCCGAATCGACCTGGCTCGCAGCGTGTTCTTCGGCGCCGGGCCGACCGAGCCGGCCGAGCAGTCGGTGCTGCTGCCCTGGTTGAGCTCGATGGTCGCCGAGTCGCTGCAGGTGCCAGCCATCGACACCGCGAGCGGGCAGAGCCTGGCCCTGCTCGGCCTGACCTCGATGCAATCGATCGCGTTGCAGTACCAGATCCTGGAGCGGACTGGCCTGGACGTCTCGATCGAGCAATTGCTCGGCGAGCGCAGCGTCGCCGAGCTCGCCGACTACCTGCAGGCGCAGCTGTCGGCAGAACAGCTCGCGGAGTTCAGTGCTGCTGAGGCCAACGCTGCCGAGGCCAACGCTGCTGGGCCGCCGGAGGTCAGCAAGGTGGCAATCAGGTGAGCGTGCAACAGGTCCTGTCCGACATCGCCGAGCGCGGGCTCTCGATCACCGCGGCCGGTGCCGACCTGAAGCTGCAGGGGCCGCGCGATCGGATCGATGCCGAGCTGGTCGGCCGGATCAAGTCGGTCAAGGCCGAGCTGATCGAGTATCTGCAGCTAATCCAGGACGAACAGCTACACAGCTTCGAGCTGACCCTGCTGCAACGGGGCTACCTGATCGGCCGGGGTGGCTCGGTCGAGTTGGGCAATGTCGCCAGCCACGTCTACCACGAGATTGCCGGTGACTGGGACCTGGACCGGCTGCAGGCGGCACTGCGCAGCGTGGTCGCTCGGCACGGCATGCTGCGTACCAGGTTCACCGACGATGGCCGGCAGGTCTGCGCGGCGCTACCGGACGGCTTCGGCATCGGCCGGATCGACCTGACCGGCCTGGCCGAGGCGGCGCAGGCAGAACGGCTGGCCGAGTTGCGCGAGCAGCGCTCACACCGGGTGCTGCCGGCCGATCGGGCGCCGATGCTGGCGGTGGAAGCCGTCCTGCTCGGCGGCGATGATCCTCAGCGCCGGATGCGATTGCTGGTCGGTCACGACGGGCTGGTGATGGATGGCATCAGCATGTTCCTGTTCTTTCGGCAGTGGTGGGATGCCTATAGTTCAACAGCCGATTCGGCATCGGCTGCCGAGGTGGCCGCAGCCAACGAGGCCCCAACCGGCGAGGCAGCCGACGCCGAGGCCTCGTTCGCCGACTACATCGCCACGCTGGAACGGGCACGGCAGCAGGCCCCGTACCAGCGCTCGCGGACCTACTGGCTGGACCGGATCGAGGACCTGGCACCGTGCCCGGACCTGGCGCTGCGAGCCAGCCCGGCCTCGATCAGCCAGCCCCGGTTCAGCCAGCACGTTGCTCGGCTGGACGCCTCGGCCTGGGCATTGCTCAAGGCGCGCGCCGCGACCGCCGGGTTGACCCCGACCAGCCTGCTGGTAGCCGGCTACGCCGAGCTGCTGAGCCGGTGGGGCGGCGGCTCGGCGTTCACCCTGAACAGCACGCTGGCCAACCGGCCACCGATCCACCCGCGGATCCTGTCGGCGATCGGCAACTTCTCCGAAACCATGCTGATCGAGATCGAGCTCGACCGTCGATTGAGTTTCACCCAACGGGCACAGACATTGCAGGCACGGCTGCGCCGGGACCTGGACAACCGGCATTTCTCCGGGATCGAGGTGCTGCGCGAGCTGGGCCGCCAGCAGGGCGCTGACCGGGCCCGGATGCCGTACACCTTCAACAGCACCATCGGCTATGTCGATGCCACCCTGGACGGGTCCACCCTGGAGCTGTTCGGCCCGGAGCTCTACACCTCGAGCCAGACCCCGCAGGTCTGGCTGAACGGCTTCGCCTTCGAGCAACACGGCGGCCTGGTGGTGCAATTCGACAGCGTGGACGGCCTGTTCCCGGACGGGATGATCGAGGCGATGGTGGCCGGTTACCAGCGGCTGCTGGACGAGCTGGCAGCCGAGGACGGCGAGCGGGCGGCGCTGAGTTGGACGGCGACGACCTTCGACCTGCTGCCCGAGGAGCAACGGCGGTGTCGGGCTGAGGTCAACGACACCGGGGTCGCGCTGGCCGAGGTCGGCCTGGAACAGGCCTTTCTCGATCAGGTCGCGCGCGATCCGGACGCCCTCGCGGTAATCGGCTCGCAGGCCAGCCTGAGCTATCGGGAATTGCTCGCCCAAGCCGGTCAGGCGGCGGCCTGGTTGCGTGCCCAGCAGGTCGGCCGCGACGAGCTGGTGGGCCTGGTGATGACTCGCGGGCCCGAGCAGGTCATCGGCATCATGGCCTGCGTCCTGGCCGGCGCTGCCTACCTGCCGATCGAGGCCGGCTTGCCGCTCGAGCGGCAGCACTACATGCTGCGCGACGGCCGGGTCCGCTGCGTGCTGACCAACGTCGAGAACTTCCAGGCACCGGAGGCGATCCTGGCTCGGCCGGCCCGCTCGGCCATCATCGACGACCTGCCGCTACCGTCGCCGCTGCCCGGGGCCGGCCTGGACGATCTGGCCTACGTCCTCTACACCTCTGGCACCACCGGCGAACCGAAGGGCGTCATGGTCAGCCGGCGCAGCGTGGCCAACGTGGTTGCCGACTGCCAGCGCCGGTTCGCGATCTGCCCGTCCGATCGGCTATTCGGCATCAGCGCCTTCAACTTCGACCTGTCGGTCTGGGACGTCTTCGGCGCGCTGTCAGCCGGTGCCGCGATCGTGCTGCCCGACCACGGCCGGGCCGCCGATCCGGCGCACTGGCTGCAGCTGTGCGAGCAGGCCGGGGTGTCGGTGTGGAACTCGGTGCCAGCGATCGTGGCGCTGCTGCACGATGAGGTCACCAGCAGCGGCCGGCTGTCGGCACTGGCCGCATTGCGGCTGGTGATGATGAGCGGCGACCGGATCCCGCCGGAGCTGCCTGGTTTGCTGCACGCGATGAAGCCGGAGCTGGCGGTGGTCTCGCTCGGCGGGCCGACCGAGACCACCA
>JBDSAN010000030.1:0-6914 GCA_039922115.1 Jatrophihabitantaceae bacterium | reverse complement strand
CACATCGTCGGCTACCTGAACGCGCTGGGAGCCAGCGCGCACGGCCTGGTCATCGGCTAGCGCCGCTAGGACAGCGGTTGGGCGGCGGTCACGAAGCTGTCGGTGTAGGTCTTGGACAGGTCGATGGTCTTGCCCTTGACGTTTGGATTGAAGGCCGAGAGCACGTCCAGGCAGGTCTTCGGTCCGTCGGCCGGCATGATGCCGGTCGGGTTGTAGATTCCCTTCTCGCTGGTCAGCGCCTGGATGTAGGCGGCCTTGCCGACACCGGAGTAGTAGTCAGCGGGCATCTTGTCGGCGATGTCGCTGGCCGAGTGCGCCTGGATCCACTTCAGGGTTGCTACGTAGGCATTTACCAGTTTCTGCACGACGTCCTGATGGGCTTGGACGTAGGAGGTTTCCATGTACAACGAGGTGGCCGGGTAGGTGCCGCCGAGGGCCTGCCGGGCGCCGTCGGCCGTCCTGGTGTCCAGCAGGATGTAGCCGAGATTGTCCTTCAGGATCTGGGAAACGGTCGGTTCGGTGGTCATGCCGCAGTCGATAGCCTTCTGCTTCATGGCCGCGATGAAGGTGGTGCCGGCACCGACTCCCTTGCGCTTGGTGCTAGCCGGGTCGACGCCGCCCTTGGTGGTCAGGTACTGGGTGAGAAAGTCGGTGGACGAGCCGGTGTCGGTGATCCCGAGTGAAAGCCCCTTCCAGTCAGCCGGTGAGTGGACGCGGTCCTTCAGGTCACTACGGCAGAGCTCCACCTCACCAGGAACCTGCAGCATCGAGACCACCGATTCCGAGGACTTTCCCTGACCTTGCAGGGCAATATTGTGGTCATAGAAGCCGCCGACGCCCTGCACCTGGCCGGCCAGCATGTTGGTGGTTGCATCGCCGCCTGCCGGCTCATCGATCAGGTTGACGTTCACGCCGGCCTTGTCGTAGTAGCCGAGTTGCTTGGCGAGCATGAAGGGCAGGTAGATCTGCTTGCTCAGGCCGCCGACCATCACGGTCACCTTCGGGCCCGAGCTGTTGCCGCTACCGGCCTGCGGGCTGGTGCTGCTGGCCTTGTTGGCACAGGCAGCCAGGCCGACTGCCGTTACCGCGCACAGCGCGGCGGTGAGGATTCGTTTTCCGGACATGCAGGAACTCCTTCAGAGGTGGGTTGATCGATACGGCGATCGGATATCGGTTAAGGGCGGTGGACGTTTCAGACAGCGCTGCTCTCAGCACTGAGCTGCGGCGGTCGCCAGCGCAGGATTCGCCGTTCCAACGCGGTGATCAGCGCCTCGGCGACCAGGGCGAGGACGGCGATGATCACCATGCCGGCCAGCACGCCGTTCATGTTGTAGTTGTTCTGGGCGTTCTTGATCAGCAGGCCCATTCCCTGATCTGCGCCGAGCAGTTCACCCACCACCGCACCGATCAGCGCGAAACCGAAGCTGACATGCAGGCTGGCCAGGATCCAGGTGAAGGCCGATGGCAACACCACCTGCCGGGTGACCTGCCAGCGCGAGGCGCCGAGGATGCGGGCGTTCGACATCAGGTTCCGATCGACCTCACGGGTGCCCTGAAAGGCATTGAAGAACACCCCGAAGAACACCAGGACGACAGCCAGGATCACCTTCGAGGTCATCCCGAAGCCGAACGCGAGCACGAAGATGGAACCCAGCACGATCCGGGGGATCGAGTTGGCGACCTTGATGAACGGTGCGAACAGGTCGGACAGGAACCGGTTGCGTCCCAGCGCGATACCGAGTACGACGCCGAGCAGGACGCCGATGATGAAGCCGTAGACGGTCTCCTCAAGGGTCACGATCACCTGGTCGATCAGCGAACCCTGCGCGGTGCCGACCGTGATCCAGGTCTTGAGCTGGTGGTACACCCCGCTCGGTTGACCCCAGAAGAACGGATCGATGTGCTTGGCATTGACCCCGGATTCCCACAGGCCGAGGGTGCCGACGATCAGCACCAGCCGGATCGCGTTGAGCAGCAGTCGTCGCCGCAGCCGGGTCATGACGCGACTCGCTGGGTGGTACGGGCGTAGGCCGTCTCGACCTCGGAGCGCAACGCCTCCCAGATCTCGGAATACAGCGAGACGAAGCTGGGCTCGAACCGGATCTCTTGCACCCGGCGGGGCCGGGGAAGGTCAACCTGGAACTCGGCCTTGACCGAACCGGGGCCGGCGGTGATCACCACCACCTTGTCGGCCAACGCGATCGCCTCCTCCAGGTCATGGGTGACGAAGATGACGGCCGGCCTGGTGAGCTCCCACAGCGACAGCAACTCATCGGACATGATCGAGCGGGTCTGCACATCCAGCGCGGAGAATGGCTCGTCCATCAGGAGCACTTGCGGCTCGGTGATCAGGCTCTGGGCCAGCGCCACCCGCTTGCGCATGCCACCGGAGAGCTGGTGCGGAAACCGGTCCTCGAAGCCGGCCAGCCCGACCCGGCGGATCCAGTCCCGGGCCTGGGCGTTGGCCGCCGCCCTGCGGACGCCTCGAAAGCGTGGGCCGGCCGCGACATTGTCGAGCACGCTCTTCCACGGAAAGACCGCGTCATTCTGAAACACGAAGCCGATGTCGCTGGTGATGCCGCTGACCGGTACACCACGTACCAGCACCGAGCCTTCGCTGGGCCGCTCCAGGCCTGAGACCAGGGTGAGGGTGGTGGACTTGCCGCAACCGGTCGGCCCAACCACCGCGCAGAACTGACCCGGTTCGACGACCAGGTCAAGGTGCTGCAGCGCGGTGTAGCTGCCACCGCGCGGCGTCGCGAATCGCTTCGTGACGTCCCGCAGTTCGATCACGGGTTGGTTGCTCGGTTCGGCCATCGGTGAAAGCTCCTTGACTTAGTGGTGTTGCCGGAGTGTGCCGTCGCCGGGGCAGCCAGCAGAACGGTTGCGAACGTTGTCCGCCAAATCCGCGATAATCGGGGTTGGCAGATGAACTGTGCGTGGCCGGGAGGTTTCCTGGGGTTCTGTGCGTTTAGCTCAGCAGCCCTTCCGCCAGGCCGGTGACCCGTGCTTTCATGCGCGGTCAGGGCTATGTGGTGAAGGGACGAGTCGATGTGGCGACTGCGCACGCTCGCTTCGCAGATCCTGCTCGGGATACTGGGCATCCTGCTTGCGACGGTGGCGGTCGGTGGTGGCCTGTACATACATCAGACCCGCCAGGTGCTCGATCAGCAGTATGAGGAACGAGCCCGGATCACCGCCGCGATCGTGGCCGAGATGCCACAGTTGCAGTTGTCGCTGGCCAACCGCGATCCCGCCCGGACCATTCAGCGGCTGGCACAGTCAGTCATTGCCAGTAGCGGGGCCACCTACGTGGTGGTCACCGATCGGGCCGGCCTGCGCTACTCGCATCCGAACCCGGCGCTGATCGGCCAGCGCCTGGAGGAGCCGGTGGCGGCACTGGACGGCCAGGATCACGTCGGGATCGATCACGGCAGCCTGGGCCGGTCGGCCAATGGCAAGGCGCCGATCTTCGACAGCCGGCACCAGGTGATCGGCCAGGTGTCAGTCGGCATCCTGGAAACCGAGGTGGCATCCAAGCTGCACGAGCAGGTCGAGGCGATTCTGGTGTACTCGATGATCGCGCTGGCGATCGGCGCGGCCGTCGCACTGCTGATGAGCCGCGCGGTCAAACGGGTCACCTTCGGGTTGGAACTGCGCGAGATCACCTCGCTGTTGCAGGAGCGCGAAGCGATGCTGCATGGCATTCGGGAAGGCGTGCTCGGCTTCGATGCGCACCAGCGGCTCAGCCTGATCAACAACGAGGCCCGCAAGTTGCTGGCACTGACCGGCAATATCGTGGGCAAGTCCCTGGACGAACTGTTCGGACCCGGCCGCCTTCGGGACCTGCTCAGCGGGGCGGCGCTAGGCTCGGACGAGTCGGTAATCACTGCCGATTCGCTGCTGGTGGTGAACCGGCGAGAGGTGGTGCTGGCCGGTCGCAACGTCGGCTGCGTGGTTACCTTGCGCGATCGTACCGAGTTGGAGGCGCTGGTGCGCCGGATGAACGCGGTTACCGGCCTGGCCAGCGCGCTGCGGGCGCAGGAGCATGAATTCACCAACCGGTTGCACGTGATTGCCGGCCTGCTGGATCTTGGCGAGAAGGAGGAGGCGCGCGACTACCTGGCCCTGATCACCCGGGATCAGCTGGCCTCGGCTGAGGACCTGCGCGCCCGGATCGCGCCACCGGTCGTTGCCGCGTTGCTGCTGGCCAAGCTCTCGGTGGCGGCCGAACGCGGGATCGTCCTGCAAATCAGCGAGAACTCGCAATTCGATGCCCCGGCTGAGCTGGCTCAGATCCTGATGACGGTGATCGGTAACCTGGTCGACAACGCGTTGGACGCGGTCAGCGAGCTGGCCTCGCAGCGGCTGGTCCAGGTCGAGCTCGATGACGCCGATGGGCTTCGGATCGTGGTGAGCGACAACGGTCCGGGAGTTCCGGCCGATACGATCGAACGAATCTTCACCGATGGCTACTCCACCAAACCGCCGCGCGGCGAGTTGCGCCGCGGTATCGGCCTGGCGCTCGTGCAGCGGCTGGTGCAGCGAGCCGGCGGCAGCATCTCGGTCAGTTCTGGCCCGCATGCCCGGTTCGAGGTGCGGTTGCCGGCCTCGCCGCAGCTGGTGCTGGCAGCCACGACGTCGTTGAGAGCCGGCTCATGATCGGCACCCTGGTAGTTGACGATGACTTCCGGGTTGCCCGGATCCACGCGGCCAGCGTCGAACGTATCGAGGGTTTCAGCTGTATCGGCCAGGCCCATACCGCCGCGCAGGCTCGCGAGCTGATCGAGCGCGACCGGCCGGACCTGCTGATCCTCGACATCTACCTGCCGGACGAGGACGGCCTGACGCTGCTGCGCTCGCTGGCCACAGCCGAGCGGCCGGCGCCGGACTGCATCTTCATCACCGCGGCTCGTGACCTGAAGTCGGTACAGCACGCGATCGAACTCGGTGCGGTGTACTACCTGGTCAAGCCGTTCGGCTTCGCCCAGCTACGCGAGCAGCTGGAGTCCTACCGGCGGTGGCGCGATCAGATCAGCTCGGCCGACCTTGCCGGCCAGGCCGACCAGGCGACCGTGGACGTGCTCTACGACCTGCGCAGGGCACCCAGCGCCGCCGGCCGCTCCCGGCTGCCACCGACGATGGCGCGGATCCTGGACTCGGTACGTTCGGCCAGCGTGCCGGTGAGCGCCTCGGCGGTGGCGTCAGAATTGGGTTTGAGCCGTCCTACCGCGCAGCGCTACCTGAGTGAGTTGCAGCGACGTGGACTGGTCGAACTCGAACTGGAATACGGCACCACCGGCCGGCCGGTGCATCGCTACCTGCCGGTCGGCCGGTAGCCCATCGATCACCAGCCGAGGTGCCTCAGCACTGCTGATCCATCTGGTCGGCCCCGGCGCTGATCAACGCCACGCCCTGTGACCCGATCGCGATCGCCGAATCGGTCGAAGATATCGAGACAACCACCGCCAGCCCGAGCATGGCGGAGCCGAGCACGACCTGGCCGGCGCCCTGCGCGCAGCCGGAGAAGTCGAAGGTCAGGCTCGGCGCAAGCCTGGCCTGCAAAAGCTTGCTGATCCCGCCCTGGTCGGTGGCCTGCTGGGCCAGCGCCCGCAACGCCGGCCGATCGCCCAGGCCACCGGCGGCGATCGCCGCGCGGAACTGCTCATCGGAAATCCGGCCGGCCAGCTCGATCAGAAAGGACTGATCCTCCTCGGCCGCGGTGCGCCGGTGCGAGGAGCCGGCCAGCGCCAGCAGGCAGCCACCGATCCGGTCGATGTCCTCGCTGGTCAGCGGTGGCGGCTGCCCGTCATATCTCGACAATCCCGGAATGGTCGGTGAATGCGGCACGCTCATCACATCGCCTCTCTGCGCAGGGCTGGTGTTGCATGGAGCGTGCGCGACCAATTCTGATACCTGGACGGCAGCCTGGGACTGAGTCAGGCAGCTGTGGCCGGTGCGCGGCCTCTGGATTCGCGCTGAGTTTCGCCGAACTGGTCATCCCGGCCCGCTGGCTGCCGATATCCGAACTGAGTTCATCTCACGGTTTCTGCTGGTGGCCGGCAATCGGGTGCGCTGCGATCGAGGGAGGGTGCCGGTGAACCGCAATCATCGGTTAGTGCTCAGCCTGGCTACGACGGCCGGGCTGTTCGGTGGCGCGTGGCATTCGCTCGGGTCGATCCCGGTCAGCCGGACGGTCTCCAGTTCCCAATCGGGGTCAACGAGCGTTCTGGTCGTCCCTGCCGCCGAACTCTCGCTCAGCCCGCTGCTTGCCAACCTCGACAGCGGCAACGACGCGGTGAGCAGGTTGCAGGCCCAGCTGTCCGATCTGGAAGCAGCCATCCGCCGGGCTGAGCGCGTCCGCGCGTTGATGATCGCGAGACAAGCCGCTGCCACACCCGGTCCACCAGTTGTGCCGAGCCAGTATCAGCCCGCGCCGGCGCCTGATTACTCGACGGCACCGCCGGCCGCGCCGGCGCCGGCTCGGTCGACGATCAGCACCCCGGCAGCCAGACCCAGTGCCGCGCCCAGCGCGTCTCGATCGTCGACGCCGCCGGCCGTCCACACCAGCACCGGGGCCAGCGGAACCTCAAGCAGTGCCGACGGCCATGGCGATGACGGCGGTGGCGATGACTGAGCTCACCGGACGTCGGGCGCGCTGGACCTCCGCGCTGCTGCTGGCTCCCGGAGCGGCAGCGCTGTTCGGGGCGACCACGGCCTGGGCGTTGCACGCTGGTCAGCAACCGCAGCCGGTCGCCAACCCGCAACCGATCCAGGCACCGGTCGCTCGCCCGGCGCCGTCCGAGCTGATGGCGCTGGAGCGCTCAGCGGTGGCCAATCAACGCCAACTTGCCGCGCTGCGCAAGCGAATGTCGTCGCTGCAGCGACAACTCACGTCCTTGGCCGCGCCGCTA
>JBDSAN010000029.1:0-4234 GCA_039922115.1 Jatrophihabitantaceae bacterium | reverse complement strand
GGCATCGAGGACGGCATGCGGATCCGGATGTCGGGTCAGGGCGAGGTCGGCCCCGGCGGCGGCCCGGCCGGCGACCTGTACCTGGAGATCACCGAGCGCCCGCACGAGATGTTCACCCGGGACGGCTCGGACCTGCACTGCTCGCTGGCGGTGCCGATGACCGCGGCGGCGCTGGGCAGCAGCGTGGAGCTGGCCACGCTGGACTCCACCGAGCGGATCGAGATCCGGGCCGGCACCCAGTCCGGCGCGGTGATTACCCTGCGCGGCAAGGGCGTTCCCCGGTTGCGTAGCACCGCCCGCGGCGACCTGCACGTGCACGTCGAGGTACGTACCCCGACCAGGCTGGACGCCGAGCAGGAGAAGCTGATCCGAGAACTGGCCGAGCTGCGTAACGAGGACATCAGCGTCGGCGGCAACCGCGGCGGGCTGTTCTCCAAGGTCCGCGACGCGTTCGGCCCCCGGTAATCCCGGCCCGACGCGGATGACCCCGCCGCTGTTCCTGGTGCCCGATCTCGGCACCGGTGCCACGATCGAACTGACCGGTGCCGAGGCTCACCATGCCGGCACCGTGAAGCGGCTTCGGGTGGGCGAATCAGCGTTGCTGGCCGACGGCCGGGGCGGCCTGGCCGAAGCGCGGGTCGCCGCGCTCGGCAAGGATCGGGTGAGCTTCACCGTCGAGCACCGCCGCCAGGTCGCGCAGCCGACGCCCCGGTTTACCGTGGTGCAGGCGCTGCCGAAGGGCGAGCGGGCCGAGTTGGCGGTCGAGGTGCTCACCGAGCTCGGGGTGGACGAGATCGTCCCGTGGTCAGCGGCCCGCTCGGTGAGTAGCTGGAAGCAGGACCGGGTAAGCAAGGGCGTTGCCAAGTGGCAGCGCACCGCCACCGAAGCGGCCAAGCAGAGCCGCCGGGCCTGGATACCTCAGGTGGCCGAACTGGCGGGCACCGAGCAGGTCGCCAGCCGGATCAGCAGCGCCGGGCTGGCGTTGGTGCTGGACTCCGACGCAGCCGTCCCGCTGGCCGAGTTGGCCGGCACCGCAGGATTCGCCGGTCGACACGCCGGCGAACCGGCGGCAGAGCCGTTTGCCGGGGTGTTGCTGGTGGTCGGGCCCGAGGGCGGCATCACCGCCGATGAGCTGGCCCGGTTCCAGCAGGCCGGGGCTCAGCTCGCCCGGCTCGGCTCGCCGGTGCTGCGGACGTCCACCGCCGGGGCCGCCGCGCTGGCGGTGCTCTCGGTAGCTGTCGGACGCTGGCGATAGCATAAACCAAACGGTGATGAGTTGCAGACGTCGAGTAAGTTTCAGTCCCGACAACTGGTCACGTTAACTGAACGCGGGGGATGATGACACGGTGACGCCTGAGCCGCCTCCGCCGCCCCTTCCTCGTCGGCGCAACGGGTTTGTGCGGTTGTTCGACTTGCCGATCTACCGAGACTGGGTAGCTTGGCTGACTCTATTCTGGATTGTTGTGGCGCCACTGGCGATTGTGAGTGAGCCAAACAAGGATTCGAGCGCTCCTCGATGGGTTAATGCGCTCCTGGCCATCGTGATTTTCGTGCTGCTCTTCGGAGTGTTACCCGCATACCTACGCCTGCTGTATCGACGACTAAAATGGCGGAGTCGGCACGCTCGGCCCACGGCGGAACTATCGATGGCCAGTCCCGCGATGCAGACTTTACAATCCACCCCTGTCATCTCTTATCACTCGCCGCCCCCAGCGATCGGCAGTTCTCAACCGCATATGCCAATACCCGGGCCTGTACAAGCAAGGGCTGGCGCAAACGGCGCGCGTTCCTGGAGGACACGAGCAGACGAATCGCGCTCACCATCGGCTGGCCCCGGACACAGCGAAACTGTGGGATCCGCTCGCACTGACCTACAGTTTCCGATCGCCCGTTGCTCCCGCGAGGTCGCATTGGCTGGTGACTTCCGACAGCAATATGAGGCAATTCTTCGGCTGGCCGATGCGGTGACGGTAACTCTTGGCGTTGCCATTGCCTCCGCATTCAGGGCGCAAGGCGGTGCAATCTCGGGCCTGGACGCCTTGCGGTCGGCATACTTTGGGCGTGGTGTGTCGCAGGGGCACTGGAACACGGTGATTAGGGCAGCAGCGAAGCCTGTACCCGGTAGGTCCGAGCCACTACCTGGGATGCTGGAGGCGTTGCGCCTCGGCAAAGGCGGGACCGGCCTGGTGCCGGCCCTAGACGCCCTTGTCGAGGAGAGAAATCGGTGGGCGCATGGGGCAGGGCCAAGGAACAATGTGGAGGCGGGGGTCCGTATAAGTGAACGCATTGGCCCAGCGCTCGATGAGGTCCTAAACAAGGCAATTTTCCTGCAACAATTTCCGTGGGTTCTGGTCGAGTCGAGCTCATATATGCGGGATCGACAGCAGTTTGAGATAACCGGGGCTGATGTGATGGGCGACCATCCGGACTTTGAGCGCCGGCACTTCCTATCGAATGTTCCCTTGGCGGACAACGTGATTTACATGATGGCCCCAGACGGCCCTGTGGATCTTACTCCATTCATCGTGATGCACGATTGCCCGGAGTGTCAGCAAAGTGAACTGTGCTTTGCGGATCGCGTTTACGAGAACCGTGGTGTGTCCTTGAAAAGTTTCGCCCGTGGCCATGTTATGTACGACAACACCCTTGTCGCGGAGATGCACATGCTGTTCACCGGTGCATGAACTAGACGACGGACGCGATAGCGTGTCGACTATGGCTGATTGCGTGTTCTGCAAGATCGTCGCCGGTGAGCTGCCGGCAACCGTGGTCTACGACGATGCCGAGGTGCTGGCCTTCGCCGACCTCGCGCCGAAGGCACCCACCCACGTGCTGGTGATTCCGAAGCGACATTTCACCGACATCGCTGAGCTGGGCACCGACCCGACCGCAGCCGGCGCGGTGATCGCCGGCATCTCGGCGGTCGCCAGCAGCCTGGGCGTGTAGTCCTACCGGACTGTTTTCAATACCGGCGCCGATGCCGGCCAGACGGTGTTCCACGTGCACGCGCACCTGCTCGCCGGTCGCAGCCTCGGCTGGCCGCCCGGCTGAGCCAGCACTCAGCAGACCCGGCGCAGCCGGCGGATAGGCAAAAACGGACTTCGGCATTTGTCCCCGGCGCGGGTAAGGTGAGCACTTCGGGACAGCCTCGACCGGCAGCCGGTCGAATCGAGAAAGCAGCGCAGACGCACTTGTCGGAACCGTCACCAGCGAAGCGGCAACCGCCCAGGATCACCACCCCCTTCGTAGTGCCCCCCGACCTGGCAATGGTGGGCCTGCTGGGCCCGCGCGACGAACTGCTCAAGCTGATCGAAGCCCGCCTGCGCTCAGCAGTGCACGTCCGCGGCAACGAGATCACGATTACCGGCGAGGCCGGCGAGAACGCGCTGGCAGTACGACTGTTCGAGGAGTTGATAGCGCTGATGCAATCCGGCCAGGACCTGTCCGCCGACTCGGTCGCGCGCACCCTCGGCATCCTGCAGGCCGACACCGAGCAGCGTCCGGCTGAGGTGCTCAGCCTCAGTATCCTTTCCCGGCGCGGCAAGAACATCCGTCCCAAGACCGTCAACCAGAAGCGCTATGTCGATGCGATCGACGAGCACACCATCGTGTTCGGGATCGGCCCGGCCGGCACCGGCAAGACCTACCTCGCCGTGGCCAAGGCCGTCCAGGCTTTGCAGGCCAAGCGGGTCAACCGGATCATCCTGACCCGGCCGGCGGTTGAGGCAGGCGAGCGGCTCGGCTTCCTGCCAGGCACCCTGAACGACAAGATCGACCCGTACCTGCGCCCGCTGATGGACGCCTTGCACGACATGCTCGACCCGGAATCGGTGCCCCGGCTGCTGCAGGCCGGCACCATCGAAGTCGCCCCGCTTGCCTACATGCGCGGCCGGACCCTCAACGATGCGTTCGTGATCCTGGACGAGGCGCAGAACACCACCCCCGAGCAGATGAAGATGTTCCTGACCCGGCTGGGCTTCGGTTCCAAGATCGTGGTCACCGGCGACATCACCCAGGTTGACCTGCCCAACGGAGCCAAGTCCGGCCTGCGAGTCGTGCGCGATATTCTCGGCGACGTCGAAGACATCCATTTCGCTTACCTGGACTCCAAGGACGTGGTGCGCCATCAGCTGGTCGGCAGCATCGTTGAGGCCTACTCCAAGTACGACGACTCGATCTAGCCAGCGCCAGCCAGCATGAGCATCGAGATCAACAACGAATCCGGCGTAACCGT
>JBDSAN010000028.1:0-4144 GCA_039922115.1 Jatrophihabitantaceae bacterium | reverse complement strand
CACCATGCTGCTCGGCAACGCGGTGGTCTGCCTGGACGCCAACCCCGAGCAGTTCGAGCAGGTCCGGGCCGATCGGTCGCTGCTGCCCGGTGCGATCGACGAGGTGCTGCGCACGCTCAGCCCGTCGGCGGCGGTGTCGCGGCGAACCACCACCGACGTCGAGCTCGGCGGGGTGAAGATCCCGGCCGAGCAGATGCTGTTGCCCTGGCTGGCCGCGGCCAACCGCGACCCGCGCAAGTTCGCTGACCCGGAGACCTTCGACATCCACCGCTCGCCGAACCCGCACCTCGGCTTCGGCCACGGCGTGCACTACTGCATCGGCTCGCACCTGGCCAAGCAGCAGGGCCGGATCGCGCTGGACCTGCTGATGAGCCGGTTCGACAAGCTGGTTATCGATCCGAGCAACCCGCCGAAGTTCTTCCCGACCACCGACCTGATCGGCGTGCAATCGCTGCCGGTGCAGGTCGGCTAGTCCCCACTCACCAGGATGTCGAGGTCCGTCGCGATGCCCAGCACCCACCACGAGGACTGGCCAGCCGTCCTGGTCCCCACCGACCGGCCGCGGCTGGCCGGCCAGGTGGCGCGGTGCACGGCGACGGCCTCGATATCGAGGGATTCCGTTGCCCTGGCGCCAGATCAGTTCCTGCTCGCCTGCTTCGCCGCGCTGCTGTTTCGCTACAGCGGGCAGCGCCGGATCAACGTCGCGCATGGCGGCCAGCAGACCCGGTACCTGGTCACCGGTAAGGCAACCGTGGCTGAGCTCGTCCGGGCTCAGCGGCCCGGCCCGGTGGTCGATCAAGCCGATCGGAGCGGCGAGCTGCGCTTGGACGTCGGGCCGCAGCGGATCGAACTGCACTACGACCCGGCGCTGTTCGACCCGGCCAGCGCCGATCAGCTGCTGGCCAACCTGCGCACCCTGACCGCCGACGCGGCCCGCACGCCGCAGCGGCCGATCGAGCTGCTTCAGCTGATGTCCAAGGCCGAGCTGCGCACCGTGCTGGTGGATTGGAACGACACCGGACGCCGGCGCGATGACCGGCGCTGCCTGCACACCGGCTTCGAGCTGGCGGCGGCCGGCGAACCGGACGCGATCGCTGTGGTCCAGCAGGGCCGGCGCTGGACCTATGCCGAGATCAACCGGGCCGCCAACCGGCTGGCGCATTACCTGCGCGGGCAGGGGATCGGTCCCGACGTCCGGGTCGGGATCTGCCTGCCCCGCTCGGCGCGGTTGCTCATCGGGGTGCTTGCCGTGCTGAAGGCCGGCGGGGCGTTCGTCCCGATCGACCCGCAGCACCCGCCGGCTCGGGTTGCCAGCATGGTCACCGGCTCCCGGTGCGCGCTGATGATCACCGAGTCCGGGCTGGCCGGTGCCCTCGATGCCGAGGCCAGCCCGCAGCTGCTGCTCGATCGCGATGCCGAGTTGCTGGCCGATCAACCGTCCTCGGACCTGGCTCCGAGCGCCGGACCGGACAACCTCTGCTACATCATCCATACCTCCGGTTCGACCGGGATTCCGAAGCCGATCGCGTTGCGGCATCAGGGTGTCACCAACAACCTGGAGGATCTCAACAGCCGCTTCGAGGTCGGCGCCGATGACTCGGTGCTCGCGCTGTCCTCGCCGAGCTTCGACATGTCGATCTATGAGTTTCTCGGCCTGACCGCTGCCGGTGGGACGGTGGTGATCCCGGACCCGGAGCTGGTCCGCGACCCGGCGCACTGGGCGCAGCTCATCGCCGAGGAGCAGGTGACGATCTGGAACTCAGCGCCGGCGCTGCTCGGGCTGCTCACCGACCAGTCCGAACTGGCCGGAAACTCGTTGCCGTCGCTGCGGTTGGCGCTGCTCGGCGGTGACTGGGTGCCGCTGACCCTGCCCGATCGGGCCCGGCAGGCCAGCCCGGCGCTGCGGGTAATCGTGATGGGCGGTGCGACCGAGGCCTCGATCCACTCGACGATCTTCGAGGTCACCGAGCTCGACCCGGCCTGGACGAGCATCCCGTACGGGCGAGCGATGGCCAACCAGCGGACCTACATCCTGGACGAGGCCGGCCAGCCGGTACCGCCCGGCGTGCCCGGTGAGTTGCAACTGGCCGGCACCGGGCTGGCCCGGGGCTACCTCGATCAGCCGGAGCTGACCGCGGCGCGCTTTCACGAGTGGTCCTACGGCCAGATCCAGGGCGAGCGGCTGTACCGGACCGGGGATCTGGCCCGCTACGACCGGGACGGCCTGATCGAGCTGCTCGGCCGAATCGACCTGCAGGTCAAGATCAACGGCCTGCGGATCGAGCTGGGCGAGATCGAATCGGTGCTGCTCGGCCACCCGGCGGTACGCCAAGTGGCGACGGCAGCGAGGGACAACCAACTGGTCGGCTATGTCGTGCTGGAAAAGGCAAGTTCCGGTTCGGACGTGCACGATCCGATCGTTGCCGATCAGCTGATCAAGCTGGCCGCCGAACGGCTGCCGGACTACATGGTGCCCTCGCACGTGGTGGTACTGGATCGGTTGCCGCTCAGCCCGAACGGCAAGGTGGACCGTGCCGCGCTGCCGGCACCGGAGCCCGATCGGGCACCGTACCGGCCGCCGTCGAGCGCTGCTGAGCTGCTGCTGGCCGAACTGGTCGGCCAGCTGCTCGGGGTGGACCGGGTCGGCCTCGACGATGACCTGCTGTCCCTCGGCGGTGACAGCGTCCGGACCATCCAGCTGGTCAGCCGGGCCAAGGCGCGCGGCCTGATCATCACCGCTGCCGACGTGCTCGGGTTGCGCACGATCGAAGCCATCGCCGCTGTCGCGCGCAGCCAGCCCGGCGCGTCCCCGCAGGTCAGCGCGCCGGCCGCGTTCGAGCTGGTCGATCCGGCCGGCCGGGCCGCGCTGGTCGAGCGCTATCCGGGCCTGTCCGAGATCTGGCCGATGACCCCGATGCAGGCCGGCATGCTGTTCGAAGCGCTGCTGGACGAGCAGGGCGGGGCGACCTACCGGTTGCAGACCATCATCGAGCTGACGGCCCCGGCCGCTGCCGGCCGGCTTGATGCCGATCGACTGCGGGGGGCGTGCAACCAGCTGGTCGCCAGGCATGCGAGCCTGCGCGCCGGCTTCGTCAGCGATGTCACCGACGACCCGGTCCAGGTGGTGCTGGCCGGCGCTGAGCCACCCTGGCAGCAGCTGGACCTGAGCCAGCTTTCGGCAGCCGAGCAGGCCGGCGTGGTTGACCGGCTGCTCGGTAGCGAGCGCGAGTCGCTGCCCGACCTGGATTCGCCACCTTTGCTGCGGTTCGCGCTGGCCGCGCTGGCCGCCGACCGCGCGCTGCTGGTGCTGAGCGCGCATCACGTGCTCTACGACGGCTGGTCCGAGCAGCTGCTGGCCGGTGAGCTGGCCGAGCTGTACGCCGGCATCGAGCTGGCACCGGCCGGTAACTTCCGGGATTACCTGCAATGGTTGGCACGGCAGGATCGGGCCGCGGGCGTCCAGGCCTGGCGAGCCAGGCTGGCCGGTGCTGGCCCAACCCTGCTGGCAGCGGCACCGGATCCGGCGCAGCCGGTGGCGATGCGCCAGCTGCTGGTCCCGCTCGGCGGCCAGGAGCTGGTTCCCGATCACCGGCTACGGGTCACCCGGGGCACGATTGCGCAGGCTGCGTGGGCAATCGCGCTGGCTGAGCTCACCGGCACCGACGAGGTCACCTTCGGCGTGACGGTGTCCGGACGGCCCGGCGAGCTGCCCGGCGTCGAGTCGACAATAGGCTTGTTCATCAACACGATCCCGCTGCGAGTGCGGGTCGATCCTGACCAGCGCATCGCCGAGCTGTTCGAACAGCTGGCCGGCGCGCAGGTCAGCATGCTCGCCCACGAGCACCTCAGCCTGTCCGACATCCAGGAGGCAGCAGGTGTTGGCCGGCTGTTCGACACGTTGCTGGTGTGCCAGTCTTTCCCGGCAGCTGGCACCGGCAACGACGCGGTCAGGGTCGGCAAGATTGACTCGATCGGAATGGGCAATTACCCGTTGACGCTGCTCGTCGAAGCCGACCGGCTGGTGCTGCAGTATGACCAGCGTTGCCACGACGCTGAGCGAATCGTCATGATCAGCGAGCGATTCCGTCAGCTGGCCGGCCAGCTGACCGGTATCGCCACAGCTGATCGGACGGTCGGCTCGCTG
>JBDSAN010000027.1:0-3925 GCA_039922115.1 Jatrophihabitantaceae bacterium | reverse complement strand
GGGCCGATAAGGCCCGGGTCGGGGTATTCGTGGGGACCTCGGCGAATTCCTACCTGCTGCGATATCTTCAGGCCGAGCCGGACCTGGAAGAAGCGTTCGGAATGCTCGGCGTCGTCCTGGGCAACGACAAGGACCATGCCGCCACCAGGATCGCCTACAAGCTAGGCCTCACCGGCCCGGCCGTCACGGTGCAGACGTCCTGTTCGACCTCGCTGGTCGCGGTGCACCTGGCGTGCCAGAGCCTGCTCACCGGAGACAGCGACCTGGTGCTGGCCGGCGGCGCGTCGGTCCAGCTGCCGCAACACAGCGGCTACCGCTACGAACCGCACGGTGTCGGCTCGGTCGACGGACTGTGCCGGGCCTTCGACGCCCGCGCTGGCGGAACCCCGGCTGGCAACGGCGTCGGGGTGGTTGCGCTGCGCCGGGCTGCCGACGCCCGCGCGGACGGCGACACCGTGCTGGCGCTCATCGAGGGCTCGGCGATCAACAACGACGGCGGCGCCAAGGTGGGCTACACGGCACCGAGTGTGGCCGGCCAGGCGGCCGTCGTCCGCGCGGCGCTGGTCGCCGCCGGGATCGCCCCGGCCGAGGTCGGGTACGTCGAGGCGCACGGCACCGGCACCGAGATCGGCGACGAGATCGAGATCGCCGCGCTCACCGAGGCCATCGGCCCGGACGTCGCCCGGCAGGCGTGCGCGGTGGGCAGCCTGAAGCCCAACCTGGGACACCTGGACGCCGCGGCCGGCGTGGCCAGCCTGATCCGGGCGGTACAGGCGGTGCGCCACGCCGTGCTGCCTCCCAGTCTCTGCGACCAGCCCAATCCCGCCATCGCGTGGGCCGACAGCCCGTTCTACGTGAACACCGAGGCCCGGCCGTGGACGTCGGCCCGGCGCGTCTGCGGCGTCAGCGCGTTCGGAATGGGCGGGACGAACGCCCATGTCGTGGTCACGTCCCCGCCGGCACCGCCCGAGGCCCGGCTGGCGGATCTGCACCGGCCGGAGGTGCTCGTGCGGTCGGCGGCCACCGAGTCGGCGCTGGCCGAGGTGGACAGCTTGCTCGCCGCACGGCTCGCCCACACCGACTACCGGCTCGCCGATGTGGCAAACACTCTGCAGGCCGGCCGGGCGCCCCTGACGTGGCGCAGCGCCAGCGTCTGCGGGCCCGGGGACGAGCTGGCCGCAGTGTTGGCGACGGCGACCCCGCGAGCCGCCCGCCGGCCCAGCCCGATCGTGCTGGTGTTGCCGGGTCAAGGAGCCCGGGTGGCTGGAGCGGCCGACGAGCTGCACCGTGACTTCCCGGTTTTCGCGGCCGCTCTCGACGCGGCCTGCCTGGCCCTTGACGGTTCGACCGACGGAAGGCTGGCGCGCTGGCTGCGCGAACCGGCCGCACCGGATGCCGGCCCGATCGGCACCGAACAGTCCCAGCGAGGCGTCTTCGCCCTCGAATACGCGACGTTGCAGATGCTGTGCGCCGCTGGCGTGCGGCCCAACGTGCTCGTGGGCCACAGCGTCGGTGAGATCGCCGCGGTCACCGCGGCGGGCGGCTTCGACCTCGCCTCGGCGGCCGCGTTGCTGACGGCACGCAGCGCCGCGATGACGGCGGCACCGGCGGGCCGGATGGTCGCGGTGCGCGGCGATGTCGCACGGCTGGCCGAGTGCCCAGCCTTCAGCCGGGTGGTGACGGCCGTTATCGACGGCCCGAACGATCTGGTGCTGGCAGGTGACGAGCAGGCTGTCGAGGCCGTAACCGGCGAAGCCCGGGCCGTCGGCCTGCAGTGCGCGCAGGTCGCTGTCGGGCACGCGTTCCACTCCCCCGACATGGCGGCCGCCGCCGGCGCGGTGGGACGATTCGCGGCCACCGTGCCGGCCCGGCCACTGACGGTGCCGGTCTGCTCCACCGTGACCGGCACCGTCATCCCCGCAGGTGCGCAGATCGCGCCCGAGCATTGGGCAGACCAGCTGGTCCGGCCGGTTCTGTTCGGCGCGGCGCTCGGCCGGGCGCTGACCGGCAACGACCCACTCGTGGTCGAGGTCGGTCCGAGCGGCGGCCTGCTCAGGCTGGCCCGACGCGCTCTGCACCCCGCGCCGCAGACGTTGGGCACCGCGTCCGGGGCCGCGACCCGCCGGGTGCTGGGAGTCGCCGCGGCGGCGTGGTGTCGGGGTCTCGACATCGACTGGTCGGTGTTGCGTGCTGCCGGCCCCCGGCGCCGGGTCGAGCTGCCGGTCTACCCGTTCGCCCGCGATCGCCACTGGCTCGGGGCACCGTCCCGGCCCGAACCCACTGCAGGGCCCACGGAGCTCCCCGCGACGCCGGTTGTCACGATGGAGTCAGAGGTCGGTCGGGAGCTCAGCTCGCTGTGGCAACGGTTGCTCGGCTGCACAGTGCCGGGCGTCGACGACGACTTCGTGGACGCGGGAGGAGACTCCTTGATCGCCAGTCGGATGCTCGTGGCGTTGCGGTCCCGGTTCCGGACGCAGCTGACGCTGTCGGAACTGAGTCGGAGCCGGACATTCGGCGCTCAGGTCCGGCTGGTCGAACAGGCGATCGCCCGTGACTGAGCTGTCATCGGACGTCGTCCCGCGCGTGGAGCTGCTGGTACCGGGCGACCGCGCCGCGATCCTGCTGGTGGACTTCGCCTTCTCCTCCGAGGGTGTGTTGCGGGCTGCCCTGGGTGAGCCGGTGGCCGGACACTCGGTCCCCCGCCTGGACCCGGTCGCCGCGCTGGCCGACCTGCCCGACGTCGCGGAGCTGCCAGGGCTGGAGGAGTTGGCCGCCGGATACGCCCGAAGGATTGCCGGCGACGTCGGCGAACCCGCCGTCTTCATCGGCTACTGCGGTGCCGCTCGGCTTGCGGTGGCAGTCGTCGACGAGCTGGCGAGGCTGAACGGCTACCGTGCCGGGCTGCTGCTCGTCGAGCCGACCTGGGTCGAGCCCGGCCTGATCCGGCTCGACCTGGCCGAGGCGTTGGTCAGGCTAGGCGGCGACGCCGGCGTCGCTGCCGAGGTCGAGCTGACCCTGCCTGCGGTGCTCGGCGTGCTCGGTGACGCGGTCGAGACCAGGCTGCGCGACGCGGGGGTGGAGGCCGAGGAGATCGAGATGACCCGCGAACTGCTGCTCGAACGCTACCGCGGCTTCTTCGGCTTCCTGCTCGCGACGGCGGCCGCCGCGATCGAGCCGGCGCAGCCGGTGCGCTCCTGCACGCGGTCCGAACTGCGCGAAGTGGCGCTGGCCCTGGCTGAATCGGCGGTAATCCGATGAGCACTAACCCCAGCCGGCAGGAACCGCGCCGACGCGGACTGAAGGCGCTGAAACACGACCTGGTGGTGCTGCGCGAGGGACCGTTCCGGTCGCTGTTCTATGCCCGAACGGTCTCCATGCTCGGCAACGGAATCGCGCCGATAGCGCTGGCGTTCGCGGTGCTCGGCAGGTCGCACGGTGGCGCGTACGACCTCGGCATGGTGCTGGCAGCCCGGTCGATCGCGCAGGTGGTGTTCCTGCTCTACGGCGGCGTGCTCTCCGACCGGCTCTCGCGGTACCGCCAGATGATGATCTCGGACCTGATGGCCTTCGTTGCCCAGGGCAGCATCGCGATCCTGTTCGCGGTGCACACCGGATCGCTGGTGCCCATCGTCGCTCTGTCGGCGGTCAACGGTGCTGCCGCCGCGCTGTTCGTGCCGGCCTCGCGGGCGGTCATCCCCGATGTCGTCGCGCCCGAGCGACGGCAACAGGCCACCGCACTGCTGCGGCTGACGCGCAGCATGTCCAACATCGGCGGGGCAGCTGCCGGTGGCGTGTTGGTGGTGGCCTTCGGTTCCAGCGCGGCGCTGGGCATCGATGCCCTCAGCTACCTGGGTTCGGCGATCCTGCTGCTCGGCCTGCGCGGGATCGCCGAGTCCAACCACTCGAGCTCCAAGCCGAGCTTCGT
>JBDSAN010000026.1:0-5105 GCA_039922115.1 Jatrophihabitantaceae bacterium | reverse complement strand
ACCGCGGTCTGCACCTGGGACTGCACGCTGGCCGGCAACGCGGCATAACCGAGGTCATGCACGCTGCTCTGCGCGTCGGTGCTGGAAATGTAGGTGAGGAACGACTTCACCAGCTTGGCCTGGTTCGCATCCGAGTACTTGGAACAGACGATCTCGTAGGTGACCAGCACGATCGGGTACGCGCCTGCGGTCTTGGTCGCGTAGTCAAGCTTCAGGCTCAAGTCGCCCGGCCCGCTCGGCGACACGCTGGCCGATGAGACTGCCTTGCCGACGGTGTCGGCGGTCAGCTCGACCGCGCCGGCGCCGTTGTCGATCTTGCCGATCTGAAGGTTGTTCTGGATCGCGTAGGACCACTCGACATAGGCGATACCACCATCGGTGGACTGCACGGCCTGACCGACCAGCTGGTTACCCTTCTTGCCTTGGCCGGCGCCGCCCCAGGTCTTTTCCGGCTTGACCGTCCAGGTGCTGGGCGCCGATGCGGCCAAGTAACGCTCGAAGTTCTGCGTGGTACCAGAGGCGTCCGAGCGGTTGAAGACAGTGATCTTGGTGGAGGGCAGGTTGACCCCGGAGTTGATTGCCTTGATGGCCGGGTCGTTCCAGGTGGTGATCTTGCCGAGGAAGATCTTGGCCAGCACGTCCGGGGTGAACGTCAGGTTGTCCATGCCCTTCAGGTTGTAACCGACCGCGATCGGTCCGGTCACCATGGGAAGGTTGATGGCCTGGCTCCCGCAGGCTGTGGTAGCGGCTGCTACTTCGCCCTTGGTTGGATCTAGCGCTGCGTCCGAACCGGCGAAGTCAACCTGCTTGTTGGTGAAGTCCTTGATTCCCTGGCCCGAGCCGCCACCACCGTAATTGATCGTGGCACCAGAGCATTTCGACTGGTAGTCCTTGATCCACTGGTTCATTGCGTTCTGCTGAGCAGTCGAACCATCTGACTTCAGCGTTCCGCTGGCGCAGTCGGTCGTCGACGCCGACGACGACGGGTTTCCCGACGACGGCGAGCCAGCCGAAGTCTGGTTGCTGTCCGAACCGCACGCGGTAAGGGCGAGTGCCCCAGCCACGAGGCCGGCCAGCAGGCCTGCACGGGTGTTCAACACCTGATAGTCCCCTTCGTTCTTCGATCTGGCCGCGATCGCAACCACGGCCGGCTGTCGATGGTCAGGTCAAGCGCCTGACGTCAGCGACGCTAGGCAGCCGACATGGCCTGACGGGAATTGCTCGGTGAACGGCAGGTGAACGGGTTGTCGCGGTAGCTGAACGATCGGGTGCCCAACCGGTGGCCAGCAGGTGAAATCAGCTGGTTCGGGCTTGGCCCTGACCGAATCGCCCGCTATAGGAGGTCCGGATCAGCGCGGGCTGTACTGGATGTCGGTGGCGAACACGGTGAATCCGGCTCGCGCGTACAGGTGCACCGCAGCCGAGTTGGACTCATCGACGTAGAGCAGCACGGTGCTCAGGCCGGCCGAACGCAGGTGCCGCAGCCCGGCGTCGAGCAGCGCGGTACCCAGCCGCAGGCCTTGGGCGGCCGGGTCGATACCGAGCACGTACACCTCACCTAGCGGCTCGCTGGTGCCGATCGCCGGGTGGACCTTGGTCCAATGGAAGCCGACCAGCTCCGGACCGCTAGCACCGTCGCGTTCGGCGAGCAGGAAGCCGGCCGGGTCGAACCACGTCGCGCTCAGCCGCTCGGCCAGATCACGCTCGGTCCAGCTGCCCTGCTCCGGATGGCTGGCAAAGGCCCGCCCGTTCACCGCCAGCCAGGCCTGCTCGTCCCGACCGATTTCGAACGGGCGCAGCCGCACACCGGCCGGCAAGGTCGGTTCGTTCGGGCTGAGGTCGGCCAGGCCACGTCGAAGCTGCAGCAAGCTGCGCTGCGGTACCAGCCCGGCCCGCAACGCGGCCTGGTTGGCCGCGCTCGCCTCGCCGTGGGCCCACAGCAGCACGCCGGAGTCCGAGGCGAGCTCAGCGACCTTCGCGAGCAGCGCGGCCGCGGTGCTCGGATCAGTGGCTACCAACTCGGCCGATGGCACCGTCCCGGCACCGTCCAGCTGGGCATAGCCAATCAGGCGTTCGCCGCCGTCCGGGTCAGCGGACTCCGTCGCCAGCTCCGATTGGGGATCAGACCAGGCCACCAGGTGTCGGACCGGCCGGGACGAGCGCAGTTGCAGCAGGCCACGCTCGCTGATCGGTGGATTGTCGGCGGCTTCGGGCGCGTCCCGGGTCAGCGCGACCACGGCTGCGGTCAGCTTCGCGTCGAGCGCCGGGACCTCGTCGATACGTGCACTCATCCATGCACGGTAGCGGCCTACACCTCGGCTGGCTCGCTGACCGTTGCCTCGCTGATGGCTGGTTCCAACGCATCGAGCTCGCCTGAATCGAGGTTGCCGCGGCTGCGCAGGCCGGCCTCGGCGGGCTTGACGAACTTGTAGCCGACGTTGCGGACCGTCCCGATCATCGCGTCATATTCGGCACCGAGCTTGGCTCGCAACCGCCGGACGTGCACGTCCACCGTCCGGGTGCCGCCGAAGTAGTCGTAGCCCCAGACTTCCTGCAGCAGGTGGGACCGGGAGAACACCCGGCCCGGGTGCTGGGCCAGGAATTTCAGCAGCTCGAATTCCTTGTAGGTCAGGTCAAGCGTGCTGGTGCGCAGCCGGGCGGTGTAGGTGCCTTCCTCGATGGTCAGGTCGCCGACCTTGACCACGCCCGGCTCACCCTCGACCACGGCGCTTCGCCGAGCGACCGCGAGCCGCAGCCGGGCATCGACCTCAGCCGGTCCGGCGGTGTCGAGCAGCACGTCGTCGACCGACCAGTCCGCCGACAGCGCGACCAGGCCGCCCTCTTTCAACACCGCGATGATCGGCAGGTCGACCTCGGCGGTAGCCAGCACCTTGGTGAAGGCGCGCGCCGCGGCCAGGTTGAACCGGCCGTCGATCAGCACCGCCGACGCGGTGGTGGTCAGCAGCGGGCTGACCTCGAACTCGGCGACGTTGACCTGGTGTCCGAGCAGGCCAAGGGCCGGCAGCACCTCGGTGGTCGGTTGAGCAGCGGTGGTGAGAAGGAAGATTTCCATGGCGCGCCTCCCGGCTGAGAAATCTCGATACCCCCGGTGGAGAATATCGCTCATGTGGGGTCCAGAACCGGTGCGCCTTTGCACGGAGGACGACATATTTCTAACCGGCGACTATTACGCCCGTGTTTCCGATGGCCCGGCCTACCTGCTCGGCCACGGCTTCACCGGCAGTGCCGCAAACCCGAAGTTCCGGGCCGCTGCCGAACACCTGCACGAGCGCGGCGCCAGCGTGCTGGCCCTGAGTTTTCGGGGGCATGGGACGTCGGAGGGCTATTCGACGGTCGGTGTGGACGAGATCCGGGACGTGGCTGCCGGGCTGGCCTGGCTGCACCAGCGGCGGCCAGGTGTGCCGGTAATCACGCTCGGATTCTCGATGGGCGCCTCGGTGATGATCCGTGCCGCCGGCCTCAGCATGACCGCCGGCCCCAGTAGCGGTGCGGGCCAGCCGCCGCAGCCGGCCGCGGTGATCGCGGTGAGCGGGCCGGGACGCTGGTACGAGCGGGGCACCAAGCCGATGCAGCGGCTGCATTTCGGGGTTGAAACAGCGCTCGGTCGGCAGGTGTTGCGGCGGGTGTTCAAGACCAGGGTCGGCGGTGGCTGGGACCTGCTGCCGGTCTCGCCGGTCGAGGTGGCCGGCGCGATCACCGTCCCGGTACTGATCGTGCACGGCGCCGACGACCCGTACTTCGGCCTGGCCCACCCGCGGATGCTGGCGGCCGCGATCCCGTCGGCACAGCTGTGGATCGAGGCCGGCATGGGGCATGCGGAGAACGCGACCGGTCCGGAGCTGTTGGACCGCATCGACGACTGGGCCCGGCAGGCGCTCGGGGAGTCTGCGACGATGGGACGGTGACCGAGACGCCGCCACCTGAGCTGGTTACCGACCCGGTGGAACCGGCCAGCCGGCCCACCGAGCCCGCGATCAACCACCTGCAACTGGCGGTGCTGAGCGCGCTGCTCACCGCCGTCCTGGCTGCCGGCAGCCACCTGAGCAGCGTCGGACTGCTGGTCGCGGTCGCGGTGATACAGGCGGTGCTGATCCCCAGCTGGGTGCTCGGCGGTGCGCTACCCGGCCGGATCGGCGCGATGATCCTGGGCACGCTGGCCGCGGCCGGCGCGGACGCGGCCACCACGCACTGGCCCGACAGCGGCTACTCACCGGTGCTGGGCGTGCTCGCGCTGGCGATCCCGCTGATGTTCGCTCACCAGCTCAGCCGTGGCGTGGTGCGCACCAGGGTGGTCGAATCGATGGCCGGCATCGCGGTGCTGCTGATCGCGGTGGTGGCACTGTCCGGCCTGATCGTGCTGCGCCGGCAAGGTAGCGGCTCGACCATCACGCTGGCGCTGATCGCGGCGACCGGAGCCGGCTTGGTGGTCGATCACCTGACCGATGCGGTGCTGCCGGTACCGAGGTTCGATCCGGCCATCGCCCGGGGCCTGCCCGGGGTGCTGGCCGGCGTGATCACCGGTGGCCTGGTCGGCCTGCTGACCCTGCGTCACGACATCGACTTCGCCGGTGGCAGGTCGGCGTTTTTCGGTGCGGCGGTGGCCGGGGTGGCCTGCCTGCTCTCGATCGGGGCGAGCTTCGCCGAGAGCCGGACCGAGCCCGCCGGTCGCGGGTCCGAGGACCTGCTGCTCGATATCGTGCCTAGTCCGGTGTCGAGCCGGCTGTCCCGATTGCGGCCGGCGGCGGCGGTGGCGCTGACGATTGCCCTGACCGCACCGGCTGCCTACGTCCTCACCAACGCCCTGACCGGTTAGCCGGCCGGGCCAACACCGAACCGGGCCCGCTTGGCCGGTACGGCTCTGATGGCTACGCTGAGCACATCATGGGACAGCTACTGACCTCTCGCCGCGCGGTGGATCTGTGCCGCGTCGGCAGCGCGCTGTGTCCCGCCTGCTGATCGGGTAGCTTTCGCCGGCAATATCGCCGAACCTGCCCGTGTCTCCGCGCCGCTCTCGCCGAGCCGGGTCGCACCTGATGCGCATCCTTCGCTCCGTGCCGGCGGCTAGCCCGTCCCAAGCAGAACCC
>JBDSAN010000025.1:0-2547 GCA_039922115.1 Jatrophihabitantaceae bacterium | reverse complement strand
ACGGACGCGCACAACATCTGGGTCCGCTCGATCAGCAAGATCGCCAAGGAGCACAGCTCATGACGCAACCAGCAATACTCGTGCTCGAGGACGGCCGCACGTTCGCGGGCCAGTCCTTCGGTGCGGTGGGTGAGACGTTCGGCGAGGCGGTGTTCAACACCGGCATGACCGGCTATCAGGAGACCCTCACCGACCCGTCCTACCACCGCCAGATCGTGGTGCAGACCGCTCCGCATATCGGCAACACCGGCGTCAACGACGAGGATCCGGAGTCGGACCGGATCTGGGTAGCCGGCTACGTGGTGCGTGACCCTGCCCGGCGGGTGTCCAACTGGCGAGCGACCCGGACGCTGGCCGAGGAGCTTGAGCGGTACTCGGTAGTGGGCATCAGTGGTATCGACACCCGGGCGCTGACCCGGCACCTGCGCGATCGGGGCGCGATGCGGGCAGTGGTGTCCTCGCTGGACACCGACCACGATTCACTGCTGGCCAAGGTGCGCAACTCTCCGCAGATGGCCGGCGCGGACCTGACCGGTGAGGTGAGCACCGGCCGGGCCTACCGGGTGGACGCGATCGGTGAACACCGGTTCACGGTGGCCGCGATCGACTACGGGATCAAGGCAATGACCCCGCACCGGATGGCCCAGCGTGGCATCACCACGCACGTGCTGCCGGCGGCCAGCACCGCCGAGCAGGTGCTGGCGACCGGCGCCGACGCGGTGTTCCTGTCCAACGGACCGGGTGACCCGGCCACGGCCGAGACGGCGGTGGCGCTGGTGCGCGAACTGCTTGCGCACCAGGTTCCGATCTTCGGGATCTGCTTCGGCAACCAGATTCTGGGCCGTGCGTTCGGCTTCGGTACCTACAAGCTGCGCTACGGCCACCACGGCATCAACCAGCCGGTCGCTGACCTGGCCACCGGCAAGGTCGAGATCACCGCGCACAACCACGGCTTCGCCGTCAATGCTCCGCTGGATCGAACCAGCGGCACCGATTTTGGCGATGTCATGGTCAGCCACGTCTGCCTCAACGACAATGTGGTCGAGGGACTTCGGGCAATGGATGCCAGGGCGTTCTCGGTTCAGTACCACCCAGAGGCGGCGGCCGGGCCGCACGATGCGGCCTACCTGTTCGACCGGTTCGTCGAGCTTCTCGAACAGGGGAGTAGCGAGTGAGCATCGAGCGAGGGACGAGCGAGCGCGCGATGAGCGCTCGCGCGAAGAGCTTGAGTGCCAGCGAGCGTGCGATGAGCGCTCGCGCGAAGAGCGAGGTAGATCGCTGATGGCTAAGCGCACCGATATCAAGCACATCCTGGTCATCGGCTCCGGCCCGATCGTGATCGGGCAGGCCTGCGAGTTCGACTATTCCGGTACCCAGGCCTGCCGGGTGCTGCGCGAGGAGGGCTTTCGGGTAAGCCTGATCAACTCCAACCCGGCCACCATCATGACCGATCCGGAATTCGCCGATGCCACCTACATCGAGCCGCTTACCCCGGAATTCGTGGAGAAGGTGATCGCGGCCGAGGCTGAACTCGGTTACCCGGTTGACGCATTGCTGGCCACCCTGGGCGGCCAGACCGCGCTGAACCTTGCGGTCAGCCTGCACGAGGCGGGTGTGCTGAAGCGTTATGGCGTAGAGCTGATCGGCGCCGACATCGACGCGATCCAGCGCGGTGAGGACCGCCAGAAATTCAAGGACCTGGTGCGCGGCGTGGGCGGGGACGTGCCAGCTTCGGCGGTCTGCCACAGCCTGGACGAGGCGGTCGCCTTCGCCGAGACGGTGGGCAACAAGGTGGTCATCCGGCCGTCCTTCACGATGGGTGGCCTGGGTTCGGGGATGGCGCACAACGCCGACGAGGTGCGGGTGCAGGTCGCTCGCGGACTGGCCGCCTCACCGGTCACCGAGGTGCTGGTCGAAGAGAGCGTGCTCGGCTGGAAGGAATTCGAGCTTGAGCTGATGCGTGACCGCAATGACAACGTCGTGGTGGTCTGCTCGATCGAGAACGTCGACCCGATGGGCGTGCACACCGGCGACTCGATCACCGTCGCGCCGGCCATGACGCTGACCGACCGGGAATACCAGCAGATGCGTGATCTGGGCATCGAGGTGCTGCGCGCGGTCGGGGTGGACACCGGCGGCTGCAACATCCAGTTCGCGATCGATCCGCGCACCGGCCGGTTGATCGTGATCGAGATGAACCCGCGCGTCTCGCGCTCGAGCGCGCTGGCGTCCAAGGCCACCGGCTTCCCGATCGCGAAGATCGCGGCCAAGGTGGCGATCGGCTACACGCTCGACGAGATCCCCAACGACATCACGAAGGAGACGCCGGCCAGCTTCGAGCCGACGCTCGACTACGTCGTCGTGAAGGTCCCGCGGTTCGCGTTCGAGAAGTTCCCGACCGCCGACAAGACCCTGACCACGCACATGAAGTCGGTCGGCGAGGCGATGGCGATCGGCCGCAGCTTCAGCGAGGCGCTCAACAAGGCGCTGCGTTCGCTCGAGAACAAGCATGCGCCGTTCGACTGGGCGTCCCCGCTGGCCGAGCCG
>JBDSAN010000024.1:0-3523 GCA_039922115.1 Jatrophihabitantaceae bacterium | reverse complement strand
ATCCCGGGAGTCGAAGGCGGTGACGGTGAAGCCGGAATCTGCCAGCAGGGTCGCGACGAGCTCGCCGACCTTGCCCAATCCGACGACCCGCACCTCATTGATCGAGCGCGCCATCTGTGATCCTTCCGATCCATGAGTTCTGCCGGGGATGCGCCGTCGGCTGGTTCGCAACCGCGCCGACGTGCAGTTGTTCTTACGATAGATTAGAACCTGTCGTAAGAGAAAATGACGGCCGCCTCGAATGCGGCAATGGGGGAGATATGGACGCCGCGCTGGACGTCGGCCGGCTGCGATTGCTGCGCGAGGTCGCCATCCGGGGCTCGATCGCGGCAGCCGCCCGTGAGGTCGGCCTCACCTCCTCGGCCGTCTCGCAGCAGCTCACCATCCTGGAGCGCGAGGCCGGTGCCCCGCTGCTGGACCGCTCGCCGCGCGGGGTGCTGCTGACCGGCGCCGGCCAAGCGCTGGTGGTCCGGGCCCGCGCCATCCTGGAACTGCTCGAAGCCGCCCGCGCGGACCTGGACCGGCTGACCGGTGAGCTGTCCGGCCACGTCCGGATCGGGACGGTGGCCTCGGCCGCGGCCGCGCTGGTCAGCGAGGCCAGCCTGCGACTGTCGGCTGAGCACGCCGAACTCGACCTGACCGTGAGCGTCGCCGAACCGGCCCGCAGCATCGAGCAATTGCTCAACGGCGACTTGGACGTGGCGGTCGTCGATGTCTATGACCGGGTGCCGGTGCCGATGCCGGACTACCTGATCGCCACCGAGCTGTGCACCGAGCCGCTGGTGGTGGTGTCGGCAGCA
Source organism: Jatrophihabitantaceae bacterium (assembly GCA_039922115.1). Lineage (GTDB taxonomy): Bacteria > Actinomycetota > Actinomycetes > Mycobacteriales > Jatrophihabitantaceae > Jatrophihabitans_A. The sequence goes on along the minus strand of JBDSAN010000024.1, from coordinate 2,723 downwards.
GGTACCTACCCGGCCCGCGAGCAGCTGACGCTGGCCGCGTTGGCCCAGGAGAACTGGGTGATGCCGCCGCTGGAGGCAGCCTGCGGTCAGGCGGTCCGGTTCGCCTGCCGCGCCGAGGGCTTCGAGCCGCGGGTGCGCTGGGAAACCGATGACATGCTGCTGCTGGTACGGGCGGTCGCGGCCGGGCACGGCATCGCGGTGCTGCCCCGGCTCGCGGTGGCCGATGCGGTGGCCGAGGTGGAGGTTCGCCCACTGGCCAGGCCGCAGCTGTCCCGCCGGCTGCTGGCGCTGACCCGCACGTCCAGCCAGAGCCGTCCGATCATCCTCGCGGTGCTCGACGAGTTGCAGAAGGCAGCCGGCTAAGCGCTGCCTGGCAACGTTCGGCTTGTCAGCGCTTTGCGGCTACCAACAGCCCATCGCCGACCGGCAGCAGCGCCGGCACCAGCCGTGAGTCGGCGCGGACGGCCTTGCTGAGCTCGCGCAGCGCGACCGTCTCGGCATCGCGGACGTTCGGGTCGGCCACCCGGTTGTGCCACAGCACGTTGTCGAAGGCCACCACGCCGCCGGGGCGCAACAGCCGTACCGCCTGCTCGTGGTACTCGCTGTAGCCGGTCTTGTCGGCATCGACGAACACCAGGTCGTAGGCGCCATCGGTCAACCGGGGCAGCACCTCGCCGGCCGCGCCGTTGATCAGCCGGTACCGGGTCGAGGCGATGCCGGCCTCGCCGAAGGCCCGCTTGGTGGCCCGCTGGTGCTCCGGTTCGGTATCGACCGTGGTCAGCACGCCGTCCTGGCGCATGCCGGCCAGCAGCCAGAGCCCGGACACACCAGCACCGGTGCCGACCTCGACCACGGTGCGGGCCTCGACCAGGGTCGCGATCAGCCGCAGCGCCGAACCGCCGGCCGGCCCGATCGGGGTGCAGCCGAGTTCGCGGCCTCGCGCCCTGGCCGCGGCGATCACCTCGTCCTCGTCGATGAAACTCTCGGCGTAGGCGAGGCTGTGCGCGGAAAGGTACTCATCGGCCATGAGGCCAGACTCTACCGACCGCGCACCGGCCACGAGTGGTGACTTTCCCACCAGGTAGGTGGCAATGTCCCCACACGGCCTGCCTAGGTCAGTGCGGCTGTGGATAACGCGGGCGCTGGCCGAGCTGTTGCAGCCAGGCTGTCGCGATGAAGCACCGAACGTGGATGGCCATCGCGCGCGCTCAGGCGGGCGTGATCAGTCGGGCGCAGCTGATCGGCGCCGGGCTGACCGACCGCCAAGTGGACGGCCTCGTTCGCTCCGGCGCGGTGTGCTCGCTCGGGTTCGGGCTCTGGCGGGTAGCCGGCGCGCCAGCATCGCGGCAGACCTCGCTGTGGCGGGCGGTGCTGGCAACCCGCGGCGTGCTGGTAGCCAGTTCGGCCGTCTATCTCTGGCATTGCGAGGCCGACCTCCGGGCGCCGATCGAGGTCGCGGTCCGGCGATCAGCGCATAACCGGATTCCAACTGGTGTCCGGGTTCACCGCTGGCTCGGCGACCGGGCAGCACTGACGACCCGCTACGGCTTGCCGGTTACCCCGCTGCCGCAGTCGGTCATCGACTACCTGGCGTCGCTGCCCTGGCCGGCGGCGATGGCTTTCGCTGATCGGGCGTTCAACCAGGGCTGGATCGACCCAGAACAGATCGAGCGGCGGTTGCAGACCTCCCGGCCGGGCAACGGTGTGCTACGGCGGATCCTGGCGACTCACCGCGCCGGCGCGGAGGCCGAATCCGAGCGCCGCCTGCACCGGCTGCTGCACCGGTCGGGCCTGACCGGCTGGGTGGCCAACTACCGGGTGGCTGTCCGGGGCCGGATCGTGGCACGCGTCGATGTCGGCTTTCCCTTGCTGCGACTGGCAATTGAGGTCGATGGGCTTGCCTATCACAGCGATCGTGATCGGTTTCAGCGCGATCGCACCAGGCAGAACGAGCTGATGCTGCTGGGCTGGACAGTGCTGCGTTTCACCTGGTTCGACCTAATCGAGCGGCCGGACCAGGTCATCGACACGATCGCTGATCAGCTGCAGCGGATGGTGAGTTAGCCCCCTTCCTGGGGGATAAGTCACCACTCAGCGCATCGAGTCCAGGATCAGCGACAGGTCATCGGCGGTGGTCAACGGGTTCACGATCGCGAACCGGGTGCAGACCTGGCCGTTGTGCTTGGTGGGCGTGACGAAGGCGAATCCCTGCGCCAGCGCGCGGGCACTCCAGGCGTTGTAGTCGGCCTCGTCCCAACCGATCCGCTCGAAGATCAGCACTGACAGGTCCGGCTCGACCAGCAGCCGGACATGCTCGGCGGCATCGATCAGCTTGCGGCCGGCCCGTGCCACGTCCAGGGTCTGCTCGACCGCCTCCGCGTAGGCCGAAGTGCCATGTACCGCAAGGGAGAACCAGAACGGTAGGCCGCGCGCCCGGCGGGTCAGGTGAATCGCGAAGTCGCTCGGGTTCCACTCGCCCTCGACGGTGACCGGGTCGAGGTAGCCGGCCTTCTGGGTGTGCGCGGCCCTGGCCAGCACCGGATCGCGGTACACCAGCGCGCAGCAGTCGTACGGGGCGAACAGCCACTTGTGCGGATCGACGATGAACGAGTCGGCATGCTCGATCCCGTCATAGAGCGCGCGCACCGAGGGCGCGGCCAGGCCGGCGCCGCCGTAGGCGCCGTCCACGTGCAACCACCAGCCGTGCTCGCCGGCCAGCGCGG
>JBDSAN010000023.1:0-5160 GCA_039922115.1 Jatrophihabitantaceae bacterium | reverse complement strand
GTACTTTGCCACGAAGGGCGAATTAACGCTTCGAGTACTGCGGGGCCTTACGGGCCTTCTTCAAGCCGTACTTCTTGCGCTCCTTGATCCGGGAGTCCCGGGTCAGGAAGCCGGCCTTCTTCAGCGCCGGACGGTCGTCGGCCTCGATGCCGATCAGCGCACGGGCGATCGCCAGCCGCAGCGCGCCGGCCTGGCCGGTGATGCCGCCCCCGGTGAGGCTGGCAATGACGTCGTACTGACCGTCCTTGTCCAGCGTCACGAACGGTTCGCGGATCAGCTGCTGGTGCACCTTGTTGGGAAAGTAATCGTCCATGGTGCGGCCGTTGAGCTTGAACACGCCGGTGCCCGGGATGAGCCGGACCCGGACGACGGCCTCTTTGCGACGGCCTACTACTGGAACGGGGCTAGTCAACGCGAATTCTCCTCAATACCTGATTCCGCGCTTACTGCGCGACCTGCGTAATCGTGAACGGCTGCGGGGTCTGGGCGGCGTGCGGGTGGTTCGGGCCGCTGTACACCTTCAGCTTCTTCAGCTGCTTGCGGCCCAGCGTGGTCTTGGGCAGCATGCCCTTGACCGCGATCTCGACCAGCCGCTCGGGCCGGGTCTCGAGCAGCTCGCCGACGGTGCGCTTGGACAGCCCGCCCGGGTAACCCGAGTGCCGGTAGCGGAACTCACCGAGCTTGGTGGGCGACACCGCGACCTTGTCGGCGTTGATGATGATGACGAAGTCGCCGGTGTCGACGTGCAGCGCGAACTGGGGCTTGTGCTTGCCCCGCAGCAACTTGGCCGCGGTTGAGGCCAACCGACCCAGCACCACATCGTTGGCGTCGATGACATGCCAGGTGCGGGTGACATCACCGGGCTTGGGGGTGTACGTAGGCAAGAATCGCTCTCTCTCGTCGGTCTTCACGCGGGCAGCCGATCCCGGCTGGCAGCGCCCCCACGGTCCCACCGAGCGGTCTCGGCGGTCGACCCTGAGGCATGGCCGTCGGCATTTCCGGACAAGTGGAAAACAATGAGTCGCGGAGTGCCGTCGAACGACGATACCGGCCTGCGGCCCGGCCGGCCAAATCCGGCCTGCAAAGATGTCGGCATGCCTGATCTCAGCGAGTCGATCCCGATCCGAGCAGCGGCCGCGACGGTCTATGAAATGGTGTCCGATCTCCCCCGGATGGGGGAATGGAGCCCGGAGAACCGGGGCGCCCGATGGCTTGGTTCGCGGGCCGAGCGTCCGCACCGGCCCGCGCTCGGCGACCGGTTCGTCGGACACAACCGGGCCGGCCTGCTGCGCTGGTCCACCGCCGGCCGGGTCACGGTGGCTGACCCCGGCCGGGAGTTCGGCTTCGAGGTGAGCTTCGGGCCGCTGCCGGTAGCGCACTGGCACTACCGGTTCAGCGACACCTCAGATCCGGACGGGCCCAGCTGCACGGTCACCGAAAGCTGGACCGAGCGACGGCCGGCTGCGATCCGGCCGGTGCTGGACGCGCTGTTCCGGGCCCGCCGGGCCGATCTCAACGCCCGCGGCATCCACCGGACGCTGGTCAACCTGAAGCAGGCCGCCGAGGCCGCCGGCTGACGATCAGCGCGGCCGGACGACCCGGCCGGCATCGAAGATCGGCTCGTCGGACTCGGTGACGGTGCCATCGGCGCCGAAGACCAGGTAGCGATCGAAGGTCCGGGCGAACCAGCGATCGTGGGTAACGGCCAGCACCGTCCCGTCGAAGGACTCCAGCGCGTCCTCCAGCGCCTCGGCCGACAGCACGTCCAGGTTGTCGGTCGGCTCGTCCAGCAGTAGCAGCGTCGCCCCGGACAGCTCCAGCAGCAGGATCTGAAACCGGGCCTGCTGGCCGCCGGACAGCGTGCCGAAAGTCTGGTCGCCCTGCTCGTTGAGCTCATACCGGCGCAACGCGGCCATCGCCCGTCCCCGATCGACCCCCGACCGACCGGGTTCGCCATGCCAGAGCAGGTCGACCAGGGTCCGCTCGACCCAGTCCGGGTGGCTGTGGGTCTGGGCGAACAGGCCGGGCACCACCCGGGCGCCGAGCCGGAACTCGCCACTGTGGTTGACCTCGTCGCCGCCGAGCAGCCGCAGGAAATGCGACTTGCCGGCCCCGTTGGAGCCGAGCACGGCCAGCCGCTCGCCGTAGAAGATCTCGGTCGAGAACGGCTTCATCAACCCGGCCAGTTCCAGCTCGGTGCAGATCACCGCCCGCTTGCCGGTCCGTCCACCGCGCAGCCGCATGGTGATGTTCTGCTCCTCGGGCTTGTCCGGTGGCGGGCCGGCCGCCTCGAACCGTTCCAACCGGGCGACCATTACCCGGTACTTCTGCGCCATCACCTCCGACACCTTGGCCTGCTGCTGAAGGGTGCGGACCAGTTCCTTGAGCCGGCTGTGTTCCTCCTCCCAGCGGCGGCGCAGCTCGGCCATCCGTTCGTGCCGATGCCTGCGAGCTTCGTGATAGGAGGCAAAACCGCCGCCGTGCACCCAGGTGGTGCCGCCTTCGACCGTGACGATCCGGTCGGCGACCCGGTTGAGCAGTTCCCGGTCGTGGCTGACGAACAACACCGTCTTGGACGTCGAGCGCAGCCGCTCTTCCAGCCACAGCTTGCCCGGCACGTCCAGGTAGTTGTCCGGCTCGTCCAGCAGCAGCACCTCGGCCGGCCCGCGCAGCAAAGCCTCCAGCGCCAGCCGCTTCTGCTCACCGCCGGACAGCGTGGACAGCTCCCGGTACTTGCAGCCGTCGTAGCTGGTACCGAGCGCGGCGATGGTGACGGTGTCCCACAGCACCTCGATGTCATAGCCGCCGGCATCGCCCCAGCTGGTCAGGGCGTGCGCGTAGCGCAGCTGGGTCCGCTCGTCGTCGGCCTCCATCATCGCGAGCTCGGCGGCCTGCAGGTCCGACCACGCCTGGCCGATCTCGGGTGCGGCTAAGCCGACCAGAAAGTCCTGCACCGTCGTCGAATCGCGCACCGAACCGATGAACTGGCGCATCACGCCGAGCCCGCCGGACCTGGCCACCGCCCCGGTCTGAGGTTGCAGGTCGCCTGCGATCAGCCTCAGCAGGGTGGTCTTGCCGGCCCCGTTGGCTCCGACCAGCGCGGCCCGGGCGCCCTCACCGATCCGGAAGCTGACCCCGTCCAGCAGCGTCCGTCCGTCCGAAAGCTGATGCCGGATGCTCTGCACGTCGAGATAGCCCACAGCTGCCAGTCTGCCCGTGCATGCAAGCGCAATCCGATTCACCCCGATCGAGGGGCAAGCCTCGACTTATCATCAACCATGGCCACCACGCTGGACGAGCTCGCCGCGGAACTGCCCGCCGATGCCATCCTGACCGATCCGGCGCTGATCGAGAACTACCGCTACGACTGGGCGCGCGATCCCGACGCCGGGGTGCCGCTGGCAGTCGTCCGGCCACGCAACACCGCCGAGGTGCAGGCCACCATGCGCTGGGCCGCCAAGCACCGGGTGCCGGTGGTGCCGCGCGGGGCCGGCAGCGGCCTGTCCGGCGGATCGTCGGCGGTGACCGGCGGCTTGGTGCTCAGCCTGGACCGGATGCGGGCGATCAGCATCGACCCGGATTGCCGGGTTGCGGTGGTCGAACCGGGCGCGTTGAACGTCGAGGTGAAGGCCGCCGCGCGCGAGCACGGCCTGTGGTATCCACCGGATCCGTCCTCGTTCGAGATGTGCTCGATCGGCGGCAACATCGCGACCAATGCCGGTGGCCTGTGCTGCGTCAAGTACGGCGTGACCACCGACTACGTACTCGGACTGGACGTGGTACTCGCCGATGGCACCGCGCTCACCCTGGGCGGCCCACGGCTGAAGGACGTCGCAGGCCTGTCGCTGATCAAGCTGTTCGTCGGCAGCGAGGGCACCCTGGCGATCGTGACCCGGGCGATCCTGCGGCTGGTGCCGGCGCAGTCGCCGGCCAGCACCCTGGTCGCCAGCTTCGAGACCCTGACCGCGGCCGCCGAAGCGGTGGTGGCAATCAGCCGCACCCTCCGGCCGGCGATGCTGGAGCTGATGGACCGGGCCTCGATCAATGCTGTCGAGGACTACCTGACGATGGGCCTGGACCGGACGGCCGGCGCGCTGCTGGTCGCCCAGTCCGATGTGGCCGGGGCTGGCTCGTCCGTCGAGATCGAGGCGATGCGGCTGGCCTGCCAGAGTGCCGGTGCCAGCGAGGTCTTCACCACCGACGACCCGGCCGAGGGCGAGTCCTTCGCGGTGGCCCGGCGGGCGGCCTTCCCGGCGATCGAGAAGCGCGGCTCGCTGATGCTCGAGGACGTCGGGGTCTCAGTTCCCAAGCTGCCGGCGCTGCTGGCCGGAGTGGAGCAGATCGCGACGCGCAATCGGGTCGAGATCCCGACCGTCGCCCACGCCGGGGACGGCAACACCCATCCGATCGTGGTCTATGACGCCACCGATCCGGATTCGGTCGCGCGCGCCCGGGTCGCGTTCACCGAGATCATGGCGCTGGCGATCGAACTGGGCGGCACGATCACCGGCGAGCATGGCGTCGGACGCCTGAAGAAGGCGCACCTGCCCGACCAGCTCGGCGAGGACGTGATGGCGCTGAGCCGGCGGATCAAGGACGCGCTGGATCCACTAGGCATTTTGAACCCCGGGGCGGTTCTCTAGGCGCGCTACCTTGCTTGACCACCCCCGCTGGCCGCGTCAATACAGCGCGATGCTTTAAGCGCGCTACCTTGCTTGACCACCCCGCTGGCCGCGTCAATACAGCGCGGTTCTCTAGGCGCGCTCTACGGGCGTTGCATAGGCCCGTTTGACCCCATGCTGACTACAGTCTGCATCCGATGACCGCGAGCGTATGGGGCTGGCTGACCACCGCCGGCGTGTTAGCCGTGCTCGACTGGATTGCAGTGGCACGGCACGCGCGGCGGTTGGAGCGATGCGCGAAACCAGCCGTGCTCGGCTGCCTGCTCATCGCCGCGCTGCTGGCCCACCCGAACCACCCACACGTGCAGGCCTGGACGGTCGCCGCGCTCGCGCTCGGCCTGATCGGTGACCTGGCCCTGGTGTTGCAGCCACAGCGGGCCACCGAGCCGGCGGCGGTGCTGGTCGGTGCCGGCTCGGCCAACCCCACGCCACCGGCTGCCATCCCGCGGCCGACCCAGCGCGCGGACCGGCAGGGCGA